>VFKJ01000838.1 GCA_009885595.1 Myxococcales bacterium
TCATGCTGTGGCTCCTTCGGCACGGTCCCGAGCACCTGGTCCAGAAGCGCGTCGGCGCGGTTCAGCTCCTCGAGCACCTCGATGCGGCCGCGGCGAAGGTCGAGTGTCTCCCGACGAATGAGGAGCAGCTGAAGGAAGTCGAGCTGACCCGCCCGGTAGCCTTCGCTCGCCAACTCCAGGTTCGACTCTGCCGCTCGTAATACATCTCCATTGACCGCATCGACCGCCGCCTGCGCTGCCTGGCGCCTTGCGAGCGCCAACTCCACCTCTTGTGCGACGCGCCGTTCGAGACTTTCCAACGAGATCCGGCTCTGAGATGCCCGTGCTCGAGCGACACCTCTCTGGGCCTGGTTCCGATTGAAGAACGGGAGCTCTACGCTCAGCGTACCCAGAAGGATTTGCGCTCGTTCCTCTCCGCCGTAGCTCACTCCCACCTGGGGCGTTGGGAAGGCCCTTCGCGCGGCCAGGCGCAGGCCAGCCTCGGCCGCTTCGAGCTCGGCTCGAGCCGCCAAGAGATCCGGCCGCTGGCGGCGTGCCCTGTCGAGGACGTCTGGTCCCGGGCCCGACCCCGTCGTGAGATCCTCGATGCTGCCCCGAAGACGCAGTTTCTCATGCACCGCCATCCCAAGGAGAAGCTTCACCTCGGCCATTGCCATCAGTACCTGCTGCGACGCTGCGATGGGCTGCCGCGAAGCACGCCCAAATTCGATCCGGGCGGTATTGACCTCGATGAGCGACGAGTCCCCTGCTCGATGGCGCGCCTCCGCAGCCTCGAGGGCCTGCTTTGCCAGCACCACGCCCTCCTCGGCGACCTTCAGTTCTGCCTGAGCTGCCAGCGCCCGGCCAAACGCCCGGCGCACCGCCGCCACGATTTCAACTCGACGGGCCATGAGGCGAGCTTCAGCGGCCCTGAGAGTCGCGTCTGCGACGTCCATTCTTGCGCGCCGCTGGCCCGCGATCTCAATCGGCTGCGCGATTGAGATCGCGTAGTTGGGGGTCTGCTCGCCCGGACGCGAGCGCTGACCTGCAGACACGCTGAGTTGCGGATTGTCCTGAAGGAGCAGCGACGCTCCGGTTTGTCCGGCCATCGCCACCTCCAGCTCCGCCCTGGCGAATCGCACGTCCGGATTCTGCTCGAGGGCAAGCCCGACGGCTTCGTCGATGCCCAACTCCGCTGCGTGCGCCACGGAGACGGGCGCAGACAGCCCGAAGGACACCAGGCAGACCCAACCAGCGAGCCGGATGAGATCAGTGCGCATGAGACTGCTCCTCGCCTTCGTCTGGCAGCACGTCGTCGCCCGTGCTCCCGGCAGGAGAGCCTTCCTGCGGGCGAGCGCCAAAGACGGAGTAGAGAACTGGCAGCACGAGCAGCGTCAGCAGCGTCGAGGAGAGAACTCCTCCGATGACGACGGTCGCAAGGGGCCGCTGGACCTCCGCACCGATGCCCGTATTGAGTGCCATCGGAAGGAAGCCGATTGCGGCCACGGCCGCGGTCATGAGAACCGGCCGCAGCCGGGAAACGGCCGCCTCCCGAATCGCCTCGGCCAGCGGCTTGCCGCGGTCCAGCAACTGGCGCACCCGCGACACCAGCACCATGTCGCCCAGCACGGACACTCCCGAGAGCGCGATGAAACCCACCGCTGCCGAAATAGAGAAGGGAAGGCCTCGAATGAGCAAGGCCAGGACTCCCCCGACCAGTGCGAAGGGCACACCGGCAAAGATGCGCAGCGCGTCGAGCAGGCGCCGATAGGTCAGGTACAGAAGCAGGAAGATGAGCGCGAGCGCCACGGGCACCACGATCAAGAGCCGTGCCCGGGCCCGCTCGAGGTTCTCGAACTGTCCCCCGAAACGAAGGAAGTACCCCGTCGGAAGCTCGACCTTCTCGTCGAGCCGCTCGCGCACCTCGTTCACGAAGCTGCCGAGGTCCCGCCCACGCACGTTCGCCTGCACCACGACGCGCCGCTTTCCCCACTCTCGCTGAATCGTGGTCGGCCCTGACACTTCGCGGATGGTGGCCAGTCGTCCGAGGGGTACCCGTTCTCCGGTCGGGGACCGCACCGGAATGGTTGCCAGCTTCGCCGGGGCAGTGCGGTACTCGTCGTTGAGGCGCACCGCCAGGTCGAATCGCCGCTCGCCTTCGCGAACTTCGCCCGTCTTGCGCGTTCCGATGGCCTCGACCAGGTCGAGAACCTCGCGGGCGGGAATGCCGTGGCGAGAGATGGCGGACCGGTCGACGGTGATCTCGAGGATGGGGCCGCCGCTCACCTGCTCAACGGTGACCTCGGAGGCGCCGGCGATTCTCTTGAGCTGGCTCTCGACTTCCCGCGCCTTCGCCTTCAACAGGTCGAGGTCGTCTCCGAACAGTTTGATCCCGAGATCGCTGCGAACTCCCGCAATCATCTCGTTGACGCGCATCTCGATTGGTTGAAGGAACGACATGCGCATCCCCGGCATGTCGGCAAGCTCCGCCCGCATCTCGGCGACGAGCTCCTCCTGGCTGCTGGCGCGCTTCCACGCCTCGCGGCCCTTCAGCGTGATGAACACGTCGGACAACTCGATGCCCATCGCGTCAGTGGCCACCTCCGCCGTCCCGGTGCGTGTCCAAACCCTCAGGATCTCGTCAGGGAACTTCGCGAGCAGCACCTTCTCGATTCGAGTCCCGTATCTGACTGACTCCTCAAGAGAGATCTCGGCGAGCCGGACCGTGTTGATGACGATGGTGCCTTCCGAGAGGCGCGGAACGAACTCGCTGCCGAGCTGAGTCGTCGCCAGGGTCGCGGCCATGACCGCCGCGCCCGCCCAGATGAGTACGACCCTCGCGTGCTGGAGCGCCCATTCGAGAACCGGCCGGTACTTCTGCTTCAGCCACCTCACCACGCGCGGCTCTCCAGGCCCGGCGCTCGAGCGTCGGAGCGCGAACGAGGCCAGCACAGGCATCAACGTCATCGAGAGAAGGGCGGAGCCAAGCAGCGCAAAGATGACGGTGAGCGCCATCGGCCGGAACAGTCTCCCCTCGACCCCTTCGAGCGTGAGAATGGGGAGGTACACCACCATGATGATGAGCTCGCCAAAGAGCGTTGGCTTGCGCACCTCGACCGAGGCGTCTCGGACGACTTCCAGCAGGCTCCTGCTTCCATTCGCCTGAGAAAGGCGCCTCTCCGCGTTCTCCACGAGGATGACCGACGAGTCCACGACAAGGCCAAAGTCGATTGCCCCCAGCGACATCAGCGTCCCCGCGATGCCAAAGCGCAGCATCGCGCTGAAGGCGAACAGCAGGCAGAGGGGGATCGCGGTCGCGACGATCAGCCCCGCTCGCCAGTTCCCCAGGAAGAAGAAGAGGACCGCGATGACCAGGAGGGCGCCCTCGAGAAGATTGGTCCTGACCGTTCGGAGCACCTCATCGACGAGATCCGTGCGCTGGTAGACCGCCTCGACCGTGACCGCCTTCGGCAGCGTCTTCGTGATCTCACCCAGACGGGCCGCCAGCGCCTTCGTCACGGCCTGCGAGTTCTCGCCGATGAGCATGAACCCGAGGCCGAGCACGGCTTCCCCTTCGCCGTCGGCGGTCGTCGCGCCTCGTCGAATCTCGCGCCCCACTTCCACCAGCGCGATGTCTCGTACGCGCACGGGCACGCCCTTGTGCGCCGCGATGACCACCTCTTCGATGTCCTTGCCGCCTTCGAGCACGCCGACCCCGAGGACCAGGCTGGCGCCGCCGCCGCGCTCCATCACCCCGCCCCCGACGTTGGCGTTGTTCGACTCCAGGGCCTCGTAGACGTCTCCTATCGAGAGGTCGAATTTCTGAAGGAGCCGAGGGTCGACCACCACGTGCCACTGCTTTTGCCCTCCGCCCCAGGTGTTCACCTCGGCGACGCCACTGACGCTTCGCAGCTGAGGCGCGATGACCCAGTCATGGATCGTCCGCAGCTCTTCGAGGCTCATCGTCTTGCTCTTCACGAGGTAGTGGAAGACCTCGCCAAGCCCCGTTGCGACTGGCCCGAGCGTAGGGCGCTCGAGCCCTGGCGGCACCGCGACTCGATTGAGTCGCTCGGTCACTTGCTGCCGCGCAAACCAGAGATCCACTCCGTCAGCGAACTGGAGCGTCACCTGCGAAAGACCGAACTTCGAGATCGAACGCAGCTCGACCAGGTGAGGGAGGCCGGAGAGGGCCTGCTCGAGGGGAATCGTGAGCTGCCGTTCGACCTCGATTGGCGTCAGCGCGGGCGCTACCGCGTTCACCTGCACCTGGGTCGGTGTCGTGTCGGGGAAAGCATCCAGCGGGAGCGATTGGAAGGAGAGGGCACCGGCCACGACCAGCGCGGCAGTCGCGGCGAGCACGACCCAGCGATGCCGGAGCGACCAGTCGATGGTCTTGGTCAGCATCGCCTAGCCGCCCCCGCCTTCGTCGCAACACCCAGCCCCGATGGAGTCCTTGAGGACTTCGGTCTTCAGCAGGAAGGCGCCGGTGGTCACCACCTCAGCCCCCGGCGCCAGACCCTTCACGATTTCGACGAGGCCCTGGCTCTCACCGCCTATCGAGACCGGGATGGGCTCGTAGAGACCGGCTGCCTTCTTCACGAAGACCAGCGTCTGCCCCTCGGCGCGCTGAACGGCTTCTCTTGGGACCAGGAGCGCGTCGTACTCCTGGGAGACGTGGACTCTCGCGCGCAGGAAGGCCCCCGCTTTGAGTGCGCCGTCGGGGTTGGGCAGTTCAACGCGGGCTGGCACGGTGCGGCTCGTTCGATCGACCGAGGCGCCCACGCGAGCGATGGTGGCTTCGCGAGGGCCGTGGGCGAACCCCTCGAAGTTCAGCACGACTCGTTGGCCCGCTCGAACCAGACTCGCATCGGCCTCTGGCACGTCCAGCTGCGCCCACATGGCCGAGAGGTCCGCGACCTCGAGGAGCACTTGCCCAGCTGCTGCGCTTCGTCCCGCCACGGCATCCCTCGCGACCACCGTTCCCGCGAATGGAGCCGCCAGCACGTAGCGTCCAGCGCTGCCTCCCGTAGCCGCACCAGCAGCCCCAAGGGTTGCTTTGGCGCCGTTGTATTCCGCCAGCGCAGCTGCGAGCGCCGCCTGGGCTGCTTCGAGGTTCTTTCGCGGGGTGATGCCCTTCTCGGCGAGGCCTTCCTCTCGCTCCAGAGTCGAACGCGCTGTCTTCAGCCGCGCTTCGGCGGATGAAAGCAGGGCCTGGCCGGAGCCGACCGCCGCGGAGGCCAGTGTCGCCAACGGCTGACCCACCTTGACCTCATCACCGACGTCGACCTTGACGTCGATGATCAGCGCGTCTCCTCTGGCGGACAGCTGAGCGAGCCGGTTCTGGTTGAAGTCCAGTTGCCCGACGACCTCCAGCGTACGCCTGTAGCGCCGGGGCGCGACGCGGACGGTTCGGATGCCGACGTCGTCTGCTGTCGTGGCCGATGCCAGACGGATCAGGGTCCCTGGTGGGGGGAACACCTGCGGCTGAGCGCCAACCGCCTTCGCGAGCTCGGGATGGTGAACGGGGCAGACCGAGGCAGGAAAGCCGTGCTCGCGACAATAGTCGCCAGCCTCGATGAACCCGGCCACGAGCGCCGGGTTACACCGGGTGCACATCGACTCCGGCACGGCGTGGTCGGCGCACCAGTCCTTCGGAGCCTCAGCGGTGAACGTCAGCTTCGGATTGCACTGGCTGCAATGTGACTCCGGCAGGCCGTGCGCATCGCACCAATCCCCCAGCTCCTTGAAGAGCTCGGCAAGCTCCGGGCTGCATTTCGTGCACTGATCGCCTGGCACTTTGTGCTCGCAGAGCTTGACCTCGGCGGCGGCGGTCTCGACGCGGAGACCCGCAGAAGCAGAGCCCGCATCGGCGTGGGCTGGCGGCGGCGTGGAGGTCGCCTCGGACTTTCGCCGCGAGCAAGCCCCTGCGCCGAGCACGAGCACGGCTACCCAGGTCACCGCGCCGATGCGGGCGCCCATCACTTCACGCCCTTTTCAGCGAGCTCGGGATGACAGATGACGCACTGGGACTCGGGCCGTTCGTGTTCGGTGCACCAGTCGCCCCTGGCCTTGAAAACGGGTGCAAGCTTCGGATTGCACCGGGCGCACACGGCCTTCTTCACGCCGTGCTCGCAGCGCTTGTCCTGCTTCGACTCCTTCTGAACCGGCTGTTGAACGGGGGGCTCGGCCGCTGCAACGCCGACGAGTGAGAGGGTGAGGACGAACACCAAGGGGAACGAACGCATGGAAATGCTCCAGTTGCCGGACCCGAAAGGGCCGGCGGAAAGTGCGCGCGCGTCGCCGCGCGAGCGAATTCACAGCACCAGTGTTGGGGTGAGCGAGGGCCTGATCAGGCCCGGGGAGCGGCGGACACACTTCTCCCCTGAGACGGGGGCCTAGGCTCTTGGCGGCTGGAAGATGTCCGCCGCGCAGCTGGACGCCACTGGCTCGTCCAGCTGAGCGAAGACGGCATCAGCCACGATCGTGCGGGCTGGGACGCTGGCCGTCACGGGAGGGCACGCCACCCGAGCCGGACAGCACACGCACGTCAGCAGGCAGGTAGCGCAGTCGCAGCTCTCCTCTTCGTCGCCGCAGTCCTCAACGGAGTCGAGGGCCGCTTCGACCACCTGGAACGCTCCGCCGGTCGAGAGGACCAGCATCACCGCGAGCATCCGGACCCAAAGCGACATGGCCTTTCGATGTAGCCACAGGGGTGCGGGCTGTCAATGTGTTGGCCGAACCCGCGGGTCACCTGGGGGTGTGCGCGAGCAGTTTCCGAAGCAGTTCCCGGGTGCCTCTGGAGTCCCATTCTGGCGAACCGGAAAAACGGGCGACCCGCCGGCCATCGACCACAAGGATGCTGGCCGGCAGGGCCTCGACGCCGAAGGACTGTCCTGCGACGCGGCCGGGGTCGAGCCGGAGGTGAAGCGAGGGGTCAGGCTCGCCGCCGAAGAACTCTCGGACCGCCTGCATTCCTTCGTCATGGCTGAAGACCACGATGCCAAGGTCGTCTGGCGGGTCGGCCGCCAGCGCCCGCAGCTGTGGCGTCTCCTTACGGCAGGGCGCGCACCAGGTCGCCCAGAAGACGACCAGGTGCGCCCGGGTTGAGGGAGCCGCTTCGATTCGAGGGCTCGGTCCTTCGAGCCGAACATACGGCGGTGCTGCTGACCCTCTGCAGCCCGCGCCGCAGAGCAGCGTGAGCGCAATGAGGTGCGCGCCTGGCGTACGAGCCCAGAACGTTCGATGAGGCACAGCAGATGGGTAGCACGCTGAACGGGCATCCTCACCAGTCCGATCGCAAACCTCGCCCAACCAGTGCGGCGCCCCCTGGGGCTTCAAGCTGAACGGTGATCTGGACGCTCACCATGGCCAGCCCCTGGACAGAATGGACGCCGAGATGAGCCTGAGCCGAGGCCACAGACTCGTCGTGCTGGCGGCTCAGGATGGAACGCCGCTTCTTCCGCCGAAGCGCGTGTAGAGCGCCGGCAGAACGAAGAGCGTCAGCAGCGTGGCGGTGACGAGCCCGCCGATGACCACCGTGGCCAGCGGCCGCTGAACTTCGGCTCCTGGCGCCGTGGAGAGCGCCATCGGGATGAAGCCCAGTGATGCCACCAGGGCCGTCATCAGCACCGGTCGCAGGCGGAGCTCAGCCGCTCGGGTGATGGCCTCGATGTGGCCGACCCCCGTCTCCTCGAGCTGCCGCGCGAACGAAACCAGGACGAGCCCGTTGAGCACGGCAACCCCGAAGAGCGCGATGAAGCCGACGCCAGCAGAGATGGAGAAGGGGATGCCTCTGAGCCAGAGCGCGACCACGCCGCCGACGATGGCGAACGGGACGTTCAAGAAGATGAGCAACCCGGCGCGCATCGAGCCGAAGGTCAGCCACAGGAGGAAGAGAATGAGCGCGAGCGCCAGCGGCACCACCACGGCCAGGCGGGCGCGGGCCTCGAGGTAGTGCTGGAACTGGCCACCCCAGTCCGCCCGATAGCCGACCGGCAGCTTGAGCTTGGCCGTTTGTCTCTGCGCGTCCTCCACGACAGAGAGGAGATCCCGCCCCCGGACGTTGAACTCCACGGCGAGCCTGCGCGACTGGGCCTCACGGCTGACCTGCGCTGGCCCGGTGATGAACGCCAGCTCTGCGACGTCACCGAGCGGAACCACCTGCCCGCTCACCGAGCGAAGTGGCAGTGCCCGCAGTGGCTCGAGGTCTCCCGTGAAGCTGTACGCCGCCTTCACCACGATCCCGAAGCGGCGTTCACCCTCCAGCACGTCGCCGACCTTGTGCCCGACCGCAAGCGTCTCGGTGAGCTGGTTCACGTCCTCGACGGTCAGGCCATAGCGCGCGAGGCGATTGCGGTCCGGCGTGATGCGCAGGTACCGCAGCCCCGCGACCTGCTCGACCCGTACGTCCACGGCACCCGGCACCCGGCGCACCTGCTCTGCGAAGAGCTCACCTTGCTTCGCGAGCTCGGTGAGGTCCGGCCCATAGAGGAGGATGCCCACGTCAGAGCGAATCCCCGCCACCAGCTCGTTGGTGCGCATCTGAATGGGCTGGGAGACCGCGCCTCCAATCTCTGGCGAGGCCTCCAGGACCTCGGCGACCTCGCGCGCGATGTCGGCCTTCGTGAACCCATCACGCCACGTGTCGCGGGGCTTGAGCCCGATGTACACGTCAGACACCTCGAGGCTCATCGGGTCCGTGGCCACCTCTGGGGCTCCAGTGCGCGCCACCACCTGGTCGACCTCTGGAATGACCTTCAAGGCCTTCTGCAGGTTGAGGTCGGTGCGCACTGACTCCGAGAGGGCGGCGCCCGTGAGCCGCCTGGCTTCGATGAGCAGGTCGCCTTCATCCAGCTGCGGGATGAACTCGGCACCCAGCCGGGTGAACAGCCCCGCGCCGATCGCCAGCAAGAGCACTCCCAGGCTGACCGTCACCACCCGGTGTCTCATCGCCCGCTGAAACAGCGGAAGATAGAGGGCGTGGGCCTTCCGCAAGAGCCACGTTTCCTCGCGCTCGCGGCTGGGCTTCACCAGCAGACTGGTCAGCACGGGTACGACGGTGAGCGACAAGAGGAACGCGCCCAGCAGGGCCAGCAGCACCGTGATGGCCATCGGTCGGAAGAGCTTCCCTTCCACTCCGATGAGCGCCAGCACCGGGAGGTACACGATGGCGATGATGGCTTCGCCGAAGACGCTCGCGGCCCGCACTTCCATGGTGGCACTCTCGACGACGCCGACGCGCTCCTCGTCAGTCAGCGGCGCAGGGCTCGCGCGCTGCTTCTCGCGCAGTCGCCTGACGGCGTTCTCCACGATGATGACCGCGCCGTCGACGAGCAGCCCGAAGTCGATGGCCCCCAGGCTCATCAGGTTGCCTGAGAGCCCCAGGGCGTTCATCACGGTCACCGCGAAGAGCAGCGACAGGGGAATGACGACGGCCACCACCAGACCCGCTCGCAAGTCGCCGAGGAGCACCAGGAGCACCAGGATGACCAGCAGCGCGCCCTCGAGGAGGTTCGTTCCCACCGTCTTGATGGTGCGCGTCACCATCTCCGAGCGGTCGTAGAACGGCTCGATCCGAGTCCCGGGGGGCAGGCTCGACTCGATGGCTTTCAGCTTCTGCTTCACCCCCTCGGTGACGGTGCGCGAGTTCTCACCCATCAACATCATCGCGACGCCGACCACCACCTCACCCTCGCCATTCTTGGAGGCGGCTCCTCGCCGCATGCGCGCGCCGAAGCGCACGTCGCCCACCGTCGCCACGGTGATGGGCACGCCCTGGGGCGTGGCCCCGATGACCACCTGCCTCAAGTCGTCGAGGCTCTTCACCAGGCCGTCGGTCCCGATCACGAAGTGCTCGCGGTTGTGTTCGATGTAGCCGCCACCCGCGTTCGCGTTCGACTTCTGGAGCGCCTCGATGACTTGCGCGATGGAGACGCCGGTCGCCTGGAGCCGCGCCGGCTCGAGCACCACCTGATACTGGCGGTCCTCTCCGCCGAAGCTGTTCACCTCGACGATGCCCGGTACGAGCCGCAGTTGCGGCGCGATGAACCAGTCGAGCTGCTCCTCGAGCTGCATCAGCGTGAGGTTCTCGTTGCGAACGACGAATTGGTAGACCTCGCCAAGGCCCGTGCTGATGGGGCCCATCTCCGGTTTGCCGTACTGGGAGGACACGGCCTCTTGCGCCTCGCTCATGCGCTCATTGACCAGCTGACGGGCCCAGTAGATGTCCGTGCCCTCTGCGAACACCACCGTCACGACCGACACCCCGTACTTCGAGATGGAGCGGACCTCAGTCGACCTGGGGAGCCCCGCCATCGCGCGCTCGACAGGCACGGTGACGTACTGCTCGACCTCGACCGGAGAGAGCGCAGGAGCGGCGGTGATGACCTGCACCTGGATGTTGGTGATGTCGGGCACCGCGTCGATCGGCAGCAAGAGTGCCGAGCGCAGGCCCACCCCGACGCAGAGCGCCGTGGCGATCAGGACGATGGCGCGATTGCGGAGCGACCACCGGACGACGAAGGAGAGGAGGGCGAGCATGTCACTCGTCCTCAGCGAGGGTCGACTTGAGCAGCAGGCTCTTGAGCGTGAACCCGCCGCTGATGACCACCTCTTCGCCCTCGCTGACGCCTGAGAGCACCTGAACGTCATCCATGGCCGAGTCACCCAGCGTGACGTCGTGCAAGACGAAGTCACCGTCGGGGGCCTTCACGAAGACGACGGGCTTGCCGCCCACCTCGAGGATCGCATCGCGTGGCACCACCAGCTGAGGCGGGGCTTGCGTGGGTTCCCCAATCTCGACGTGCGCTCGACCGAAGAGCCCGAGGCGGAGGCGGCTCTTTTCGTCATTGCTGATGCGGACTCGCGCAGTGAGCGTCCGCGCGGCAGGATCGATCTGCTGGCTGACGTAGTCGACGGTGCCGTGAAAGTGCTCGCCAGGGTAGGCGTTGAGCTCGACCTCGGCCGCAGCGCCCGCCCGGAGCTTCACCAGATCCTTCTCGAAGATTCTCGCCAGGAACCAGACCTCGCTCAGGTCGACGATGCTCCCCAGCACGTGCTCCGGGGTGATGGGCTGCCCCACCACTGCGTCACGCGCGACCACCACCCCCGAGATGGGCGCTCGCAGCGCCACGATGAACCCGGTGCCGGAATCAGCGTTGACGCCGATGGCGGACAGCTGCTCGCCCAGGGCCCGTACCTCGGCTTGCTGGGCCCTCGAGTCGGCCTCGGCGTCCACCACCGCCTGCTCGGCGCCCAGTCCACTCGCCTTGAGGGCGGCGAGCCGCTCGGCGTTGGATCGCGAGGCACGTGCCCGGGCAGAAGCCGCGGCGAAGGCTCCCCTGAGGCGGCCGACGTCGGGCACACGCACCGTCGCCATGATGTCGCCACGTTTCACGGTGGAGCCTTCGTTGAAGGTGACCTGCTCGAGCCGACCCGGTGTCGCCGACGACAGGCGCGCGGATCGATCGGGCTCCGGGATGATCTCTCCGGTCAGCGTCAGCGTGGAGGCCAGCGCAGCCCGCCTCACGGGAGTCGTGCGAATGTCCGAGCCAGCGACGACCTCAGGAGACACCACGAGCTGCCGGGGCAGCTCCTCATGCCCTTCGTCGTCGCGGTGCTGCTCGCCCGAGTTCGGCTCTGGCGCGTCCTTCTGGCAGGAGCAGGCGTCAAGGAGCAGCAGGAGCGTCAGGCCCAGCGCGGTCATCGATTTCACAAGTCACGACCTTCGAGAGAACCACCGTTGGCGCGCACCAGTCGAACGGACGCGACACAGAGGGACTGGCGCGCGTCCACCTCCGCCTCGAGGAGTTCCACGAGGGCTTGTTGTGCGTTCAGCGCCTCGCGTGCCGAGAAACGTGCAGCTCCCAATTGCGAGGCGATCGCCCTGAGGGCTTGGGTCGCCGCCGCTTTCCGGCTGCCGGAATAAAGGGCGAGGATCTTCGACCCCGCGTCGTACTCGAGCCGGGCTACCGCGAGCTCCGCCGCCAGTGAGCGCTCGAGCTTCTGAAGGTCCGCTTGCTGTTTTGCCTCGAAGGCGACCGCTTCGGCGACCTCGCCAGCAGCGGTGCGGCCCAGTGGCTGGGGCAGCGGAATGGGCAACCCCAGGCCGACTCCGAAGACCCGCTCATTGAACCCGTCGTTCTGCGCGAAGAGGGAGATGGTCGGGTTGGGCACGCGACCCCGTCGGAGAAGCTCCACGCGCCTCGAGGAGGCCAGTCGCATGGCCTTCAATGCGGCAGCCTCGGGTCTCTCGACCGACGAGGCTGCCGGCAGCCGCAGAGGCTCGAGTGCGCCCGAGATGGCGGGCTTCGAGGCGAGCCCCAGCAGCGAACCCAGCCGGACTTCGGCGGCGCCAACCGCTCGCTCTGCCTCGAGCACCTCGCGCGACGACCTCACTGCGGCAGAGTCAGAAACCGTGGCATCCAGAGGAGCAGCAAGGCCATTGACCGCCATGCCGCGCACCGTCGCGGCGACCTCATTGACGGCCTCGTCGACCTGGACCGCGAGTGCGGCACGTTCTTTCGCGGCGAGCACCTCGAAGTAGGCGAGCCACACCTGCTCGGCGACCTCCGCTCGCATCACCATGACCTGGGCGCTCAGCGCGGAAAGCTCGCCTTCCGCGGCCTCGACGCGCAGCCCACTTTGGCCCGCTACCTCGAGTTCCTGCGCGAGCGTCACGTACCAGTTGAAAGCGCGGGCGTCGTCGGTGGTGCGCGAGCCCACGCTGCCGCTCAGCGCGGGATTACTCGGGAGAAAGGGCCGTGCCGCTTCGCGCCTGCCTTCGCCTGCGCGAAGGGACGCGAGCTCTGACGCCAGGGCCGGGCTCCTCGCCTGGGCGCAAGCCACGAGGTTGGTTCGCGCTACTTCGTCGCCGCAGTTCGAGGGGTCTTCAGCGACAGCGGAATGAGAGAGCAGTGCCACCACCAGGGTGGGCACGAGACGGGAGCGCAGCTCCCGCAAGGCAATCGACTTCATGTGAAACTCCAGAGCAGAGATGAGAGCGAGTCCGCCCAAGCGGACACAGGACGCTTCTCGTCAGCTGACTGGGGGTCTGAAGGGTGGATCGAGGTGGCCGCTCTGTGCCGTCGTGGACTGCGGCGCGGACAAGGAGAGCAGGGGGCGCAGTGCAGTCGTCAACCGTGCTCGGTCATCAGGCAGCAGCCCCACGTGGGCGCTGCACAGGCAGTGGCCACACTGTTGGGTACAGCTTTCGCCCGTGTCCTCGCACCCGTCGACACAGTCCACGGAGCCGGTCGCCCCACCCATGGCATGCATGAGGATGTCCTGGACTGCAGGCGTCGCAAGACACAACCAGACTACCGCGAGGACGCGAGCGAGCCGGTTGGTGGGGCGCAAACTGCGCGACATCATCCTCATCTATTCGAGGTTGGCTGTGCGCGCTAGCTTGTCGGAGCGGTCCCGAGCACCTGGACCAGGTGAGCATCCGCACGGTTCAGCTCCTCGAGCACCTCGCTGCGCCCGCACGACGGCCGTGAGGGGCAGACTTGATCAAGTGTCGATCTGATGAGGAGCCGTGAGCACGGCCTGTACGGCGCGATCGAGGCTCATCATCCGACCCTCGGCGTTCGCAGCCGCGCACTCTGGGTCATTGCGGATGAGCTCCGCGCACGCTGCCAGCGAACGTGCATCTCGTTCGGCGTCGCCAACGCTGGCCTGGTCGGGGCAGCTCTCGAAGCGCGCCTGGGCGACGCCATACAGCCGGGCAGCGTTGACGCGACGCCCGTCCTTCAGTTCGAGATCGCCGAAGACATAGAAGGACGCCGCGAGGTTCGAGGTGGCACCCAGCTCATGGAAGCACGTGAGCGCGGCCAGGGCCTGGGTACGGGCGAGCTTGAGATCCCCGAGATCGAAGGCGATGCACGCCAGGTTGCTCATGGCCGCCCCCAGAATCCGGTTGTCCCGGAGCTCGGATGCCAATGCGGCAGCTCGGCCGTTGTGAAGCCTGGGAACGTCGATTGGCCAACATGGGTCGGCGCACGCCCCCAGATAAAGATGCGACTTCGCCATGCCGTGCAGGTGATGGATGCGGGTGGCAATCGCGAGCGATTCTTCGAGCAGCGCCCTCGCGTCCTCGAAGCGGCGTTGGCCCGCGGCGACGTAACCTGCCACCTGCAGCAGGCGGCTCAGCGCCAGCGGCTGGTTCTGTTCCCGGGCGTGCGCAACGGCCTGAACCGTCAGGCGTCGGCCCTGCTCGTACTCACCAAGCGTCACCAGCACCGCGGCAAGCTCGGCCACCGCGGCCACCATCCCCAGGTCGTCGCCCGACTCACGAGCGAGACGAAGGCTCTCATCGAGCACCTTGCGCGCGTCGGGAAAATCGCAAATGGCCAGGCGCAGAATACCAAGCTGCAGGAGCGCGCGAGCTCGTTCGCGAGAGGTCAGCCGATCACCCATGGCGAGCGTCTTCTCGAGCCACATGCAGCCTTCGGCGTAGGGCCCCCGGCGCTCCCAAAGAGGCATGAGCGCGCCGGTCAGGTCGAGGGCTCGAGAGCCCTCACCGCTCGCCACGAGGTACGAGAGCGCTGAGTGGATGTTGGCGCTCTCGAGGTCCACCACGCGATCACCCTCCTTCCCCTCCGCCGCTCGCTGAGCCAGGCCCGAGTAAAAACGGGCGTGGGCGGCCCGAATGAGCGCCCCCTCCCCTCGCTCCTCCATCTGCTCCGCGCCGTATTCGCGCAGCATCTCCAGCATCAAGAAGCGATCTGTGCGCTGAGCAAGGTCCACCCGTCGAACCAGGCTGCCATCCACCAGCGACGACAAATGCTCGAGGGGTTCGTCGAGCGCCATGTCGTGGCCAGCCACCGCACGCACCGCCTCGAGATCGAAGCCGCCCGCGAAGACCGAGAGCCGGCGAAAGAGCACCTGCGCACCCGCGGAGAGCAGCGCATGGCTCCAGGAGATGGTCGCACGCAGCGTCTGCTGCCGCTCGGGGAGGTCCCGCAGCGAGCCCAGCGCGTGAGTCGTGCCCCGGCGCTCGAGCTCATCGGCAATGGACCTGAGCGAGAGCAGGCGCAACCGGGTCGCAGCCAGCTCGATGGCCAGCGGGAGTCCCTCGAGCCGCACGCAGATGCGCGCGATGTCGTGAGCGTTCTCAGCCGTCGCCTCGAAGCCGGGCGTCGTCGCTTTCGCGCGCTCGATGAACAGCCGGGCAGCAGCGAAGCCAGCGAGCGTCGCGGGCGTGGAGGCTCTCACGTCCGGTACGGGCAGCGTGGGCACCGGCGACTCGTGCTCACCGGAGACCCTGAGGATGACCCGGCTGGTCACCAGCACCTTGAGTGCGGGAGCCGCGGTCATGAGAGCCCCAAGGAGCGGCGCGGCCTCGAGCAGGTGCTCGAAGTTGTCCAAGACGAGGAGCCGGGGCCCCGCGCGCAGGGCACCCTTGAGCACCTCCACCAGGCTGTCGCCGCCTGCGTCCTTGACGCCCAGGGCGCTGGCAATCGCGAAAGGAACGAGCTTGGCGTCCTGCACGGGTGCGAGCGGAACCAGACACGCGCCCGCATCGAAGTCGTTCGCGAGCAGCGCGGCCACTTCCAGCGCCAGCCTCGTCTTTCCAACCCCACCCGGTCCGGTCAGGGTCACCAGCCGAACGTCGCTTCGGCGCAACAACTCCACCACCCGGAGCCGCTCTGACTCGCGCCCGATGAGGCTCGTGGGGGGCATGGGCAAGCCGTTGGTGGCCACGCTGGGACCGCGGTGCAGGGTCGATTCGATTGCCTCGCCGGGGCGGACAGCGCTCAAGGCTTCGAGCACCTGATTCGCGCTGCGCATTCGAGCATCGGCCGCCTTGTAGAGACAGCTTTGAACCACGCGGAACAAGTCGGCGGAAGGGCCGGCGAGGAGCGCGGTCAGGTCGGGAGGCTCGCGCGTCAGAGCCGCGAGCGCGCGATCCATGGGCGACACGCCCTCGAACGCACGGCGTCCGGTGAGCAGCTCGTAGAGCACGGCGCCAAATGAGAACAGGTCCGCACGCTCGTCGACGACGACACCGCGCGCCTGCTCCGGAGCCATGTAGCCGGGCGTTCCCATGAACGAGCCCGGTTGAGTGATCGGGGCTTCGCTGGTGGACCTCGCCAAGCCGAAGTCGAGCAGCTTCAGGCGCCGATCCGGCGTGACGAACAGGTTCTCGGGCTTGAGATCGCGGTGAATGATGCCTTTCTCGTGGGCCGCCTGCAGGCCCAGGAGAAGCTGCTGCGCGAGGTCGAGCACCTCTGCCAGGGGCAGCGGCCCCCGCATCAGGAGCTCGCGGAGGGTCTCACCCTCGAGCAACTCGGTCACGATGAAGCCGCAACCGTCGACGTTGCCGACATCGAAGACCGCGAGGATGTTGGGGTGGCTGAGCGTCGCGAGGGCCCGAGATTCGCGCACGAAGCGCTGTACCAGCGTCTCCTCACTGGCGAGGTGCTGAGGGAGCACCTTGATCGCGACGTGACGCTCGAGCCTCGTGTCGCGGGCGCGGAAGACCTGGCCCATCCCTCCAGCACCAATGGGGCTGACGATCTCGTATGGACCGACGAGCTGGCCAGCCTTCAACATCTGCGCATTCGCCACGAGGCCCCCGCCCGCGAAGGGCTTTGAGAACCTAACCCACCCGTCACCCTTCAAGAGCCCCAACAGCGCTGACGTTGATCCCCGTCAGCCCTTGAAAGTGATCAGCGCATGCCGCCCGCGCCCACCATCTGTGAGGACTGCATCGCGTCGCAGCTCTGCGAGCCCATCATGTTGGTGCACCA
>VFKJ01000264.1 GCA_009885595.1 Myxococcales bacterium
CAAGGAGATCGCCCTTGGCGGCGATGGGGCCGATGGGCGCGAGCTCGTCGTCGGCAATCGGAGGCTTGGCGGGCTTGGTCTTGGGCGTGACGGGCTTCTTGGGCTTCGGCTTGGGCTTGGGTTTTCCGAGCGGGGCGAGCGGCGCGAGATCATCATCGTCCTGAGCGAAGGCGGTGCTCGAGAGGGCGAGCGCCGCCAGCAGCACCACGGAAGAGCGGAGCGTCATGACCATGAAGGGTAGCACGCCTCTTCCGACGTCGAGGTTCCCAACTGGCGCACCCAAAGCCCCCGTGTAGGGTTGGGGCGGCATGGCCCGGTCGCGCGTCATCATGGTCTTCCTGCTCGGCGCCTGCGTCCGCACCACACCCCAGCCGGCCGCCGAGCCGCCCCCGCCGCCGCCCCCCGCGGTGCTGGTGCCCGCGGGCTGCCTCGACTCGCTGGCCGGCAGCTGGATCCACGCGAGCGATCGTTCCTACCGCTACGAAGCAGAGGACGACGGCGGCACCTTGACGCTCGTCGTCTCGCACGTGCCGGTGGTCGACGCGGGGTTCTCCCCTCGCCGCTTCAGGCCCCTGGCCGAGGCCGGGGTGGACGGCGGCGTGGACGCGGGCCTGGAGCCGGACGCTGGCCTGGTGGCGCCCTCACCCGTGCGCGTGGAACTGCGGCGCACCGCCAACGGCTTCGTGGGCGCCACCGTCGCGCCGCTCACGCACCCGACGGGGCGGGTCTGCGAAGGGCGCTTTCCCACCACGGTGCTCAGCTGCGCCGACGGCGGCCTGCTGCTGGAGAGCCAGAGCGCGACCGCGTTGGGCGACGCCTGCCAGGCCCCCGCGCGCCCGCTGGGATTGGTGACTCAACAGCACCAGTTGCTGCGCCCCGACGCGGGCTGACCAGCCGCCGCGGAGCGTCAAAATCCATTTGCTCCCGGAGGTCACCTTGACGGCTTTGTCCGGTGTAGGGTGACGCGCATGTCTCGATCGTCCTCGAAGGGCTACCTGGCCTTTGCGGTGCTCTCCGTCGTTTTCGCCGGCTGCGACTCCTGCACCAAGCCGCCCCTCGTCACCACCAACCAGTGTGTGGGGGTCGCCGGCGCCGAGGCCAACCGGCCCAACGCGTGTGGGTCGAACGACGACTGCAGCGAGCACTTCGCGTGCAAGACGGTGAAGGACACCGAGGTGCAGTGTTGCGTGTTCAACGATCGCGCGTGCACCACGGAGTCCGATTGCTGCCCCGGCCAGACCTGCCCGGCCGATCGCAAGAAGTGCTTCGACAAGTTCATCGGCTGCCAGCAGGACTCCGAGTGCGGCGATCGCGGCGATCGCTTCTGCGAGGTCTACACCGACACGTACGGGAGCTCGTCGCGCTGCCGCTTCAAGACCTGCGGGCCGCTGGGTGAGTGCCCCGACGGGCAGGCGTGCTTCAACGGCGAGTGCATGGCCGATCTCCCCTGCCTGGGCACCTGCCCGCCGGGCAAGGGCTGCGTGGCGACGATCGATCGCTGCCAGGACTACTCGACCCCGACCGATCGCCCCGCGGCCGCCTGCCCGATGACCTGCGCGCCCGGCTTCATCGCCACCTTCGAAGATCCGCGCAACATCTGGGACAGCTGCGTGCTGCCCGCGGTCGCCTGCGTGTGCAAGGAACTGCCAGGGCTGCGCTCGAACGACCTCGGCCGCTTCTCGGCGCTCGCCGCTGATCCGGGCAGCGCCCTCTTCGTCTCGGCCTACGACGGCCAGTACGGCGACCTGGTGGTGGTGAAGTACGACCTCACCGGGAAGAAGCTCGCGACGGAGTACGTCGACGGCGTTCCTGCGGCGGCGGTGAAGTACGGCCCCTCGGGCGCGCGCGGCGGCGTGGTGGAGCCCGGCCCCGACGTCGGCCGCTACA
>VFKJ01000825.1 GCA_009885595.1 Myxococcales bacterium
CATCCCCATCCCCATCGCCACCGGCGCGGGTCCCGGTGAGGCGCCCCGCCCCGTGCCCCCGCTGGTGGTGCGCATCGACTCGGAGCCCCCGGGCGCGAACGTCGAGCTCGCCGGCACCAGGGTGGGCCAGACGCCCTTCGAGGCGCGCGTGGAAAAAGTGAAGCTGCCCGTCGCCCTGCGGCTCTCGGCGGACGGCTACGAGTCGACCGAGGCCATGCTCACCGACGTGACGGGTCCGAGCCTCTCCCTGGCGCTGAAGAAGAAGGTCGCCGTGGTGCGTCCGCCCTCGGGTGGCGGAGGGGGCAAGAACCCCGACATCAAGACCTCGCGATGAAGAACCCGGCCCAGCCGCTGAAGTGCGAGCGCCACGGCGCCCTCGCCGGCTGGGAATGCACCGTCTGCCACCACCCGCTGTGCCCCGACTGCGCGGCGCTCAAGGTGCTCAACCCCATCACCATGCTCGCGTGCGGCCTCTGCGGGGAGCTGGTCGAGCCGCTGCTGCGCAAGAAGAGCGACACCGCCACCCTGGCCCAGCGCATTCCCGGCGCGTTCGCCTTTCCGTTTCGGGGCGAGGGCCTGCCCGCCTGGCTGGGGATCTCGATGTTCCTCTGGGTGCTCTCGCTGCTGGGCGCAATGGGCTTCCTCCTCGGCTGGGCCATCGCGCTGGCGAGCCTCTTTGGGCTGACCCGGTCCACCGCGCGCGGCGGCGACCACCTCGAGCTGTCCGACTTTCAGGATCCGCTGCAGTCGATCGTGATGCCGGTGGCGCGCTTCTCCATCGTGATGTTCCCGGCGTGGGGCGGCGTGCTGCTGGCCGCCTACTACGGCAAGCCGTGGCTCAACTGGGTGGCGCTGCTGGTCACCGCGCTCTGGAGCCCCACCGCGTACATCGGCGCCGCCGCCGGCACGAGCCTGCTGCACCTGCTCAACCCGGTGCGCGTGCTGGGCGCCACCGCGCACATCGGCAAGGACTTCGGGGTGTACCTGCTGGGCATCGTGACCGTGGGCGCCACCATTCTGATCTCCTGGCCGGTGGCCTTTCTCGTCAACAAGCTGCTGGTGGTGCCGGTGCTCAGCGGCGTGCTCACGCAGATGGTGCTGGCCTTCGGGCCGCTGGTGGGCGCTCGGGTGGCCGGCCTGGTGTTGATGCTGCACGGGCCCGTCTTCGGCTGGGGCGACGAGCTCGAGCAGTGGGAGCCGGTGCTGGGCGATGCCCAGCCGCGCGGTGAGCTGCCGGTCAAGCGCAGCCTGCCCGCGCACCTGCCGATGTCCATCGAGCTGGAACCCGAGGCCCCTGCGCTCCACCCCGCGCAGCAGGTCGATCGCTTCGCGGCGCTCGAGGTGAACCCCGACGCCGAGGCGCCGCCCGAGGTGGCCCCGCTCGACGTGGCGCTGCTGCCGAGCTTCGGGGAACAGTCGGCCGTGGCCATTCGCAAGGCGATCGGCGCGGGGAAGGCCGAGGTGGCGCTCGACGGGTTCCGCTCGACGGGGCTGACGGCGGCGCAGCAGCTGAGCTTCGAGGAGCTGGTGTGGCTGGGGCAGACCGCCAGCGCGCACATCGACTACGAGTCGGCCGAGCTGGCCTTCCACAAGGCCGCCGAGCGCCCGGCCCCGGCGGAAGAGCTCGGGCGGGCGCGGGTGATGCTGGCGAGGCTGCTGGCCGAGCGGCTGAATCGGAAGGACGACGCGCAGAGGTGGATGACTCGCGTCGTCGCCGAGCAGCCGGGCACCAGGGCGGCCACCTACGCGCAGACCTGGTTGGCAGAGAAGTGAGCTGAATGTGCGGGGTGGAAGGGCCCGAGATCAGGGTAGCTGTTAAGGTGAAGCGAATGGAGCCCGAGAACCTCACTGTCCGCCTGCTGCAGGAGATCCGCGACGAAGTTCGCCGTTCCTCAGACAAGAGCGAAGTGCGCTTCGAGAAGATGGACCAGCGCTTCGAGAAGATGGACCAGCGCTTCGAGAAGATGGACCAACGCTTCGAGAAGATGGACCAGCGCTTCGAAGTGATCGAGACGAGCCTGCGCGATCTCGCTCAGCAGATGGTGATGCTCGCGCGCGGCATCAAGACCGCGCTCGAGCACCGGACCAATGTCGACGGTCGCCTCGACGACGCCGAGCGAAGGCTCGCCGACCTCGAGAAGCGCATCGGTCACTGAGCATCACGTTCGATCCGGCTACGGCCGGGCGAGGGGCAGGCTGAACGCGAAGGTCGAGCCCACGCCCGGCGCGCTCACGAGTTCGAGACGGCCGCCCATCAGGTCGACCAGCTGCGCCGAGACCGCCAGGCCCAACCCCGAGCCGCCGTGACGCCGGGTGGTGGAGTTGTCCGCCTGCTCGAAGGGCTTGAAGAGCCGGCTGGCGACCTCGGCGCTGAGGCCCGGCCCGGTGTCGGTGACGCTCAGCCGGATCTGACCGTCCGCCACCGCGGCGACGCGCAGGACCACCGTGCCGTGGTCGGTGAACTTGAGGGCGTTGTCCACCAGGTTGCCCAGGACCTGGCGCAGCCGCAGCGAATCGCCTCTCACGAGGTCAGGGCCCCCGCGCTCGACGATCCAGGTGAGGCCCTTGCGGGTGGCGAGGGGCCGGTAGAGGCCCTCGACCTCCTCGAGCAGCGCGTTCAAGGAGAAGTCGGTCCGCTCGACGGTCAGCTTGCCCGCCTCCACCTTCGCCAGGT
Organism: Myxococcales bacterium; assembly: GCA_009885595.1. Taxonomy (GTDB): domain Bacteria; phylum Myxococcota; class Myxococcia; order Myxococcales; family Myxococcaceae; genus Archangium_A. The sequence goes on from VFKJ01000825.1 coordinate 2,675, forward strand.
CGAGCACACCGTTGATCAACTTCACCATGGCGAAGCCCGAGGACTGCACCAGCTGGAGATCCTCCCGCACCTGCGGGACGAGGTCCGTCCTGGTCAGCAACAGCTCGGTCAGCCCCAACACGCCGTTCATGGGCGTGCGCAGCTCGTGCGACATGTTGGCCAGGAAGGCGCTCTTGGCCCGGCTCACGCGCTCCAGCTCACCCCGCACCTCGCGCTGGCGACTCTCGAACGACAGCGCGAAGACCAGGATGGTGACCAGCAACATCAGGCTGCGCACCAGCGCGGCGTGGGGCTCGAGGGGAATGAGCCCCCAGGAGAGCGGGTGCAGGTACGCCAGGATCACCGCCGCCATGCAGGTGGGCACCCAGAACCAGGCCGAGCGCGGCCCCAGCAGCAGCACCGCCACGAAGGGAATGACGGAGAACCAGGCCAGCCCCGCGGCGTCGAACTCCTGCTCGAGCAACGGGGGCACGAGGAAGGCCAGCGCCACCGACGCCAGCGCCAGGTTGCTGGAGAAGCGGAAGGTGCCAGCGAACCGAAAGCTCAGCAGCGAAACGCCCAGCGCCGTGGCCACCGTCGCGCACTGCAGCACCAGCAGGGGCACCCAGGTCAGCAGATAGAAGGCGCCCATCACCGCCGAGATGCCCATGCCCAGAAACAGCACGTGCACCAGGAAGCGGGAACGCCACCGCTGCTCCAGCTCCGCCCGCATTGCCGTTGGAATCCACCTGTCGCTCCACTCGCCGACGCCCATGGGCGCATCGTTACAACGGAGCGCCCCGTTCCTGCCAGCCGGGCGATGAAACCCATGGCGTTGATCTGAATCAGGCCTGCCCGCGATGCCTCCGCGGCGCACCGAGCTCTCGTCGCAGCGACAGCACCCGGGCGTCCCACTCCGCGCGCAGGTCGTTCTCCTCGGAGGAAGGCCTGTGCCCGATTGTGGCCCGTGGCACAGTGGCCCGCCATGGCCGATCGCATCGCCGACTTCTTCTCCGAGAAGACCGCGCGCCGGGCCGCGGCCCTGATCATCTTCGTGGGGCTGATCTTCGCCTTCCGCCACCTCGTGCTGCTGCTGGTCTTCTTCATCCTCTTCGAGCGGGCGCTCTTCTTCTCCGCGGGGCTCATCTCGCGGCGCTTCAGGTGGAAGCGGCTGCCCGCCTTCCTGGTGGTGCTGGTGGTGGCCGCGGGCGTGCTCACGCTCGCGGGTTGGCTCTCGGCGGGCAAGGTGATCAAGGGCGTGGTGGAGCTGCGCACGGCCCTGCCCGAGCGCATCGCGGCGGTGCGAGAGCACCCGTGGTTCGTCGGCATCGCCGAGTACCTGCCCGACTCCGAAGACCTGGCGAAGTCAGCCGAGCGCTATGCCTCTGACGTGGCGAAGTCGGCGGCGGCGGTGGGGCGCGCCTTCATCGCCGCGATCGTCGGCCTCATCCTCGCGGTGGTGTACTTCCTCGACGAGGACCGCATTCGCGCCTACCGCGACTCGCTGAGCTCCCGAACGCTCTTCGGCACCCTGGTGCGCTGGGCCGAGCACCTCGCCGAGTCGGTGAGCCTCACGGTGCAGCTGCAGCTGGTGGTGGCCGCCTGCAACACGGTGCTCACCTTGCCGGTGCTGCTGATCATCGGCATGGGCCACGTGCCCGGGCTGATGCTGCTCATCTTCGTCTCGGGGCTCATTCCCGTGGTGGGGAACATGATCAGCGGCTGGGTGCTGATCGTCCTCGCCTTCCAGGTGAAGGGCTGGCTGGGGGTGGTGATCTTCGTGGTGCTCACCTTCATCCTGCACAAGGTCGAGTCGTACTACTTGAACCCCAGGCTCACCGCGCGGCACGTGGATCTCCCGGGGTTCGTGCTCATCCTCTCGCTGATCGCGTGGGAGCACCTGCTGGGCTTCACCGGCCTCTTCGTGTCCTTCCCGGTGCTGTACCTGGTGGGGAAGATCCGCTCTGAGTTCCGCGAAGAAGACGCGCCCCTCAGCGCCCAAACGGCCACAGCCCCTGCCACCACGGGCGGCGCACTCCCGCCAGGTTGAAGCGCGGTGGGGCCGACGCGCCCGGCCTCGAGCGAAGCTCGGCCGCCCGTCGGGACTGCGGGCGAGCGCGCCTCACCCAGAGGTGGCACGGCCAGGGTCAGTGCGTTCCGGGGGTCACCTCGACCAGGCGGGAGCGCAGGGTGCGGGTGATGTTCCTGGGTGCCCCGACGAAATCGGACTTCTCCAGGTTCTCCACCGAGGCCATGAACTCCTCGGCCTTCCACACGTACTCCTTGCCGGTCCAGCCGTGGGTGGCGACCAGGTACTCGACGCCGTCCTTCTGGAAGTGGCCCTCGATCACCGCCCAGTGCGCGCGCTTGCCGTCGTAGAGACCGGGGTTGCCCACGCTGTCGACGTCGAAGCCGATGAGCGCCGGGTGACCCTTGTCGAGCACCGCGTGCAGCTCCTTCAAGGTGAAGTCGGCGTTGACGGTGGCCTTGTACCCGAAGGTGCGCGCGAGCGAGGCGAGCTGGCTCGCGTAGAACATCTCGCCCTGGGTGGTGAAGCCCTTCGCCTTCGCGTCATCGAGCAGGCGGCGCGAGGTGTCGGCGGGAACGGAGTGGCTGTCCCAGCGCACCACGTCTTCGCTGCGCACGTAGGGGTTCAGGTTGCGCGCGTCCTTGCGATCCCAGAAGTCCATCACCATGCCCAGCGCGTAGAGGCCGCAGGTCGGCCCGTCCTGAATGCGGCCCGGCACGTCAGCGCCCAGCTTGAGCGCCTTGTTCATCTCGGCGGTGAGCGCGGCGCGATCGACCGGCGAGAACGCGGTGCCGTTCGCCATGGTGACCGCGAGGGGATCGGGCCGAGCCACCGGGGTCGAGGGCGTGGTGCTGACCGTCGGCTGCGTCACCGGGATGCGAAC
>VFKJ01000255.1 GCA_009885595.1 Myxococcales bacterium
CCGTGCCACCGAAGCGCCGCTGCACCCCGACGTCAGCCTGCTCGAACGCCTCGAAGATGCGCTGGTGGTGCTCAGGCGCGATGCCCGGCCCGGTGTCTTTCACGGTGATGCGAACGCGATCGTCTTCGAGGCGCGCCACGGTGACGCGCACCGAGCCCGTGTCCGTGAACTTCACCGCGTTGCCGACCAGGTTGTTGATGATCTGCCTGATCCGGGTGGGGTCGCCCCGCACCGGCCCGCGCGCACCGGACGCCACGTCGACCAGCAGCTCGACCCCCTTGCGCTGGGCCACCGCCAGGAAGCTGCGCGCGGTCTCGCTCACCACCCGCTCGAGATCGAACACGCGCGGCTCCAGCTCGAGGCGGTTCGCCTCGATCTTCGAGAGATCGAGCACGTCGTCGACGAGCGCGAGCAGCGACTCACCTGCGCCCTGCAGCACGTCGACGTACTCGCTCAGCTCGGGCGGCAGCGACTGCTGCTGGAGCAGCTGGGTGACCCCCAGGATGCCGTTGAGCGGCGTGCGGATCTCGTGGCTCAAGTTGGCCAGGAACTGGGTCTTGAGCCGGCTGCGCTCGAGCGCCTCTTCCCGGGCAGACACCAGCTCCACCTCGTTGCGGCGCGCCTCGGTGATGTCGCGAATCACGAACAGCACGCCGTCGGCCTTGGTGAGCAGCACCCGCGCCTCGAAGGTGGACTGCGTGCGCGGCCGCGTCAGGTCGAACACGAAGTGCTGCGGCCGGCCGGTCGAGAGCGCGAGCTGAAGCTTCTCGCGGGCCACCACCCCGACCGCTGGCGGCAACACCTCCTCGAGCGACTTCCCCAGGAAGTGTTCAGGCGCCACGATCAGCTTCGACAGATCCGCCGCGCGGTAGCCCACGAAGACGCCAGCGGTGCTGACCTGAAAGAGCAGATCGGGCGAGGCCGCCAAGAGCGCGTCGGCCCGCGCTGCCAACCGCTCGGCCTCTTCGAGCCGCACCCGCGCCGAGTCTTCCACCGCCTCGGAAGGAGGCACCACCACCCAGAGTCCGACGAGACCGACGACCTTGCCGTCTTCCAGCCGCGCGCGCGCGACCGAGCGCAGCCAGCACCACTCGCCGCTCTGCTGCCGGCAGCGGAAGTGGAAGCGCACCACTTCGCCGCGGTGCACCGCCTTGGACATCTCGCTGAAGGCCGTGGCCAGCCCATCGCGATCGAGGTGCTTCATCCACCCCTTGCCCAGCGAGTCGGCGACGCTCTGGCCGGTCAGCTCGGTCCAGTACGGGGACATCTCGCGCACTTCGCCGCTGGGATCGCACTCGAAGACCACGGCGGGCAACCCGCCGATCAGCCCGCCGAATGCTTCCGTTCCGCGCACGACGGATTGCGTAGCACCGTTTGCCGCGCCTCTCACGGGCCGCTGAAGTTCACCTTCGTCCCCCGGGGTGCGAGCCACACCGACTCGAGCAGGTTGCGCGCCCCTTGATCGTGCGCTGCCAGGGTGCCGTCGCCTGCCCAGGCGGGCAGCACCTTGAGCGCGCCGAAGTGCAACCCCACCGCCAACGCCACCAGCGCGGGCATCGCCCCCAGCAACCTGAAGTGCATCGCCAGCCAGAGGGTCAGCGCCAGCAACGCCGCCACCAGCACCGCGCCCGAGGCCGGGTTGGGCACCCAGGCCGCCAGCCAGGACACCGGCCAGAAGCCGTCGGCCCACATCGGCACGGCCAGCCCCCACACCGAGGAGCTCACGTCGTCCGGTACGTAGTTGACGAAGCCCACCAGGCCCGTCGCCAGCACCGACGAGACGCAGAACCCGGCGAGGAGCGAGCCCCAGCGGCCCGGTGCCTTTCGCTGCAGCGAGCGCTCGAAGGCCATCGCCACCGGCAAGATCAGGAAGGGAAGAATGCCGGTGAGGTGGCGCGGGCCGACCGTCCAGCCCCAGCTGTCGTAGGTGAACGACGAGGTGAAGTACGCGTGCGTCACCAGCAAGACGATCAGCAAGGCGAAGTACGGGCGGTCCTTGGCGCGCACGTCCTTCACCCCGAAGAAGCCCGCGAAGAGGAAGGGCGAGAGCGCGAAGAGGCCCCGCAAGGGGGAGAAGAACGAGAGCCCCAGCGCGCGCAGGTCAGGCAGCTTGATCCCCAGGAAGCCGCCCTGGTGCCAGCCCATGTACGCCGCGTCGTTGAGGAACTTGTAGCCCGACACGAAGGGGCCGCCGAAGACGATCGCGTGGTACCAGAGCAGCGCGCCCAGCAGCGGCGAAGCGCCCAGCACCACCAGCGCCACCGCCCGGGCCAGCTCGCCCCAGCTCCGCCAGCGCGCCGCGACCGTGAACGCAGCCACGCAGAGCACCCCGAGCGCCGCCGTGTATTCCGCCGTCACCGCCGCGCCCGCCAGCAGCCCTGCCAGCGCGTACGCTCGCAGCTTCCACTCCCCGCGCTCCACCTTCCACGCGCAGAAGAACGAGGAGAACAGCAGCACCGCGGTCAGCTGGTGGCTCATGAAGGCCTCCGCGTAGCTGAACGCCATGGTCCCCAGCGCGTACACGACGGTGAAGAGGTCGGCGGTGAGCGGCGCCACGTACGCACCGAGGAAGCGGCGCAAGAGCCCCAGCAGCAGCAGCGCGGGGAGAATGGTGACGAAGAGGCGGCTCCACAGCACCTGCGAGAGCTCGGACACCGGCCCCTGCACCTGGGCGAGCGCCCAGTACACCGGCGCGCCCAGCACGGAGATCAGCGGCGCCTTGGACGGGTAGTACCAGCGCGCCACCACGCCCGCGCGCGGCGCGTTGGGCCCCACGCAGGGAAGCAGGTGCTGCGCGCCGCCCTCGTTCACCACCGCCGTGCAGGAGAGATCGCCCACCATCCCGCGCGCCTGCAACACCCCGTTGATGTGCAGCGTCCCGAAGTCGACGAACGCCCGCGACTGCCACAGCCGGCACAGCTCGTTGGGTGAGCGCAACCCCGGGTGGTACGGAAACGAGAGCAGATACAGCGCCGCGACGAGGGCGAAGCCGGTCCGCGGTGAGAGCCAGCGATCCAAGGTGGGCCGTGTCTAGCGCAGCAACGCGCGAGGAAAGAGGGATTCGGCGGGCCTCTGGTAGCGTTGCAGCGAAGACATGCCGCACGTCGAAGAAGACGCACTCCTGCAATTCACGCTGGGCCGACTCGAGGGCGAAGCCGCCACGGCGGTCGAGCGCCATCTCGAGGGCTGCGAGGCGTGCCGCACCCGGCAGCAGAACATCTCTTCGGCCGCGTTCTCGAAGACCGCCATCGGCTCGGGGGACGGCGGCGTGCCCACCCGCGCCGAGGGCGCGCTGGCCACCAACGCCACCGGGCTGACGCTGCAGCGCGGCGCCACCCTGGGCCGCTACGTGCTGCTGGAGAAGCTGGGCGCCGGCGGCATGGGCGAGGTGTTCGCCGCCTACGATCCCCAGCTCGATCGCAAGGTGGCCCTCAAGCTGCTGCGCGGCGGCGCGCTCTCGGCGGAAGAAGGCAAGGCCCGGCTGCTGCGCGAGGCCCAGGCGATGGCGCGCCTGCAGCACCCCAACGTGATCGCCGTGCACGACGTGGGGCTCTTCGGCGACCGGGTCTTCGTCGCCATGGAATACGTCGATGGCGAGACGCTCGCCGACTGGCTGCGCGGGCAGCGCCCCTGGCAGGAGATCGTGCGCATCTTCACGGCGGCCGGGGAAGGGCTGAGCGCCGCCCACCGCGCGGGCCTGGTGCACCGCGACTTCAAGCCGGACAACGTGCTCATCGGCGCCGACGCCAGGCCCCGGGTGCTCGACTTCGGGTTGGCGCGCCAATCCACCTCCACCCCCTCGCCTGCCTCTGCCGCGCCTAAGCTCCCCGAAGGGGGCCTCTCGGACAGCTCACTCAACCGGCAGCTGACCCGCGATGGCGCGGTGATGGGCACCCCGGGCTACATGGCCCCTGAGCAGATCGGCGGCCTGCCCACCGACGCGCGCTCCGACCAATTCAGCTTCTGCGTGGCCCTGTGGGAAGGCCTGTTCGGCAACCGCCCCTTCTCCGGCGCCACCTTGAAGCAGCACGCGCAGGAGATCGCCGCAGGCCGCCTCACGCCCGTGCCCTCCGACACCCGGGTGCCCGACTGGGTGCAGGAAGTGCTCCGCCGGGGCCTCGCCGCCAACCCCGCCGACCGCTGGCCCGAGATGGACGCGCTGATCAAGGCACTGCGTCCGCGCGCGCGCGGAAACCCGCGGCGCACCCTCTTCGTGGTGGGGCTGGTGCTCTTCTCGGTGTTCGGCATCGGCTACGGAATGTGGACTCGCCAGCGCCTGCTGGTGTGCGGCGGCACCGAGCGGCGCTTCGCCGGCGTCTGGGACGGCGCCCGCAAGGCGAGGCTCAAGGATGGCTTCCAGCGCACCGGCCTCTCCTACGCGAAGGAGGCCTGGGCCAACTCCGAGCGCACCCTCGACGCCTGGGCGGCCGAGTGGGTGGTCGCCTCGCGCGAGGTGTGCGAGGCGTCCTTGCTGCGCAAGATCGATTCTCCCGAGGCCACCGAGCTGAAGACCTCGTGCCTCGACGAGCGCGTCCAGCGGCTGGAGGCGCTGGTGGCGCTGTTCGACGCGCCCGATCACGACGTGGTGAACAACGCGCCCACCGCGGCCCGCGAGCTCGAGAGCGCCGCTTCCTGCACCACCACCGCGGGGCTGCGGCGCCACGTCACCTCCGACGAAAACGAGAAGGCGGCCGACCGGCAGCTGCACGTGAAGATGGCCGAGGCGCGCGCGCTCTTCGCGGCGGGCAAGTACACCCTGGGCGCCGAGCGTCTCAAGGCCGCGTTGTCCCCCAGCGCCCCGCCCTCGACCCTGGCCGAGGCGTACCTCTTCCTGGCGCGCCTGGAGCTCAAGCGCGGAGAGAGCCGCCTCGCCCGCCAGGCCAACCTGGTGGCCACCGAGCAGGCCCTCAAGTCAGGGGAAGCGGGCCTCGCCGCGCGCGGGCTCTCGCGGCTCTACGCCAGCGAGGGCTTCGACGAGTCTGACGCCGATGCCGACGCGTGGAGCCGCCTCGCGTCGGCGGCCGCCGCCCGCGTGCCAGGCGACTGGGAAGTGCAGGTCGAGCTCGCGCGAAATGACGGCTTCGTCGACATCCGCCGCAAGCGCTTCAAGCCCGCCCTCGCCGACTTCGAGCGCGTGCTGACGCTGCAACAGGAGCACCTGGGCGCCGAGCACCCCGACGTCGCGTCCACCCTCAACAACCTGGGCATCGTGCTCACCAACCTGCTGCGCTACGACGAGGCGGTCACCCGGTACGAGCAGAGCCTGCGGCTGCACGAGAAGCTCGAGGGCACCGAACACCCGAACGTCGCCTTCGCCTCGCACAACCTGGCGGTGGCGCTCAGGCGCATGGGCCGCGCGCTCGAGGCCCGGGCCGCGTTCGAGCGCGCGCTGGAGATCAGGAGAAAGGCGCTGGGCCTCAACCACCCCGAGACGCTCCACAGCGCCCAGTCGCTGGTGAAGCTGCTGATCTCGGTGGGCGAGCTCGAGCCTGCGCGCCTGCTGCTGGACGAGGTGAAAGAGACGCGCGCGTTGATGAACGGGGCCGACTCGGCGGAGATGCTCGCCGTGCTCGAGCTCGAGGCCGAGCTCTACCTCGCCGGCGAGTACTGGGGCGAAGCGCTGCAGACGGCCCACAAGCACCTCGCGCTCGCGAAGGGCCGGGGCGCCTCGGGCCAGAAGGAGATCGCCACCGCGCTGCTCGAGCAGATCGCCGCGTGGACGCAGCTGGGCGCCTGGGCGGACGCGCGCAAGGCGCTGGGCGAAGTGGAGCGCCGGGTGGCCGCAGGCGACGATTCGGTCGACCGCGGAGATCTGGCCGACTGCCAGGGCCGGCTCGAGCTCGCCCAGGGCCACCCGGAAGTGGCCGTCGCGGCGCTGGAGCGGGGGCTCGAGGCCAGGCGCAAGGTGGGCGGCGTGGGCGCGGGGAAGACCGAGCTGACGCTCGCGCAGGCGAAGCTGCAGCTGGGCCACCCCGGCGAGGCCATTGCGCTGGCGGCCAGCGCGGAGCAGCGCTTCACCGAGGCGCAGAACCTCAAGCTGCTGCTCGACGCCCAGGTGCTGCGCGCCCAGGCCTCCTGGCTGGCCAGCCCCGAGGAGCGCGGCTCGGCCAGCGAGCTGCTGGCGGCGCTGATCCCGAGGTTGAGTGACGCCCGGCGGCAACCGCTGACGGACTGGCTCAAGAAACAAAACGTGGCGTTGCCCGACGCCGGCCCGTAACGCCCCGGTCACCCCGAGCGAAGTCGAGGGGGCTCAGAACAGCTCGTAGCGCGCGCCCAACAGCACCCGATCGTTCCGGCCGAAGTACCCGAACGGGCTCCAGGGCGTGCCCTCGAAGAACTCGGCTGCGAGGAACACCTTGAGCCCCTCGACGCCCTGCCAGGTCACCCGCGGCGCCAGCGAGAAGCTCTTCTGCACGGGCTCGAACGTCCCGCGGAACGAGAGCTCGAACCGCTCGTGCCAGACGCTCACCCCCAGGACGCCGATGAAGAGGTGGAAGAACGCGGTGTGCGGCGCCCCGGCAGCGGTGGCCGGCTCGAGGAGAATGAGCTGTTCCTTCTGGCCGATGTCCGGCACCGCCATGCCCAGGTAGCTCAAGGAATAGAGCCACGGCGAGTCGGAGGCCTGGCTGAAGCTCGCCACGAAGGTGATCGAGGCCTTGTCCACCGGCGCGAAGTTCGCGTCGTAGAAGGTCTGGCGCGGTGAGTAAGTCAGATCGACGTCGAGCTGCCCCGGCCCCAGCAGCGCCGAGCCCTCCAGGGAGAAGAGGTGCTGCCGTCCGTAGAAGCCCCGGTAGAGCGTCTCGCCCGCCTGGAAGCGGTTGAGCACGGAGACCGCCGCCGCTTGATCCACCGGGCGCCCCGCCGCCTGGGCCGAGAGCACCCGCCCCAGCTCAGGGTCGATGGTCACCCGCGAGAGCTTCTCGTTCATCCACACCCAGCTCGCGCCCACCTTCACCCGGCCCTCGCCGCTGATGCGCAGCGCCAGGTCGCCCACGAAGGGCGGAGGCCGCTGCGTCTCCAGCACGCGGTCCTGCAGGTAGTCCTCCACCGAGGGATCGACGCGGCGGTTGTCGAAGGTCTGCCCGAAGGCCGGCTGCAACACCCCCTCGTCCTGCCCGAAGACGAACACCCGGTGCGGCTGGAAGAAGGGCACGTACGCCGCCAGCCACGACAGCTTCCCCACCTCGCCCTGCGCGCGGACGGCGAACACCGGCAAGAGCGAGTCTTCCAGCTCGCCGCCGCTCTCGCGCAGATCCCTCGGGTTGAGCGCGTCGGCCGGAGCCAGGGCCGCGTTGGCCCCGAGGGAAATGCGCTGGTTGCCGATGCGCACGTCGACC
>VFKJ01000987.1 GCA_009885595.1 Myxococcales bacterium
CCGGCTTTCGTAAAGACGTCGCTCATAGGTGTCCCCTTGTTGGGACATGGATGCTCCTGTAGGCGACTGTGTGTCAAGCCCCCTTGCTTTGGTGACCCTTTCAACCGAGTCAAATCAGCGAGTTGCTCGGTCTATCGGCGCGCGATGGCCGCCTTGAGGAGCTTCTTCTTCTTCGCCACCGCCGCACTCTTCGCGGGGGCGGGAGGGGCGACGGGCCCGCGCTCGATGGCCCGCACCACCAGCGAGGTGGCGTGCACGAGGTCGGTGGAAGAGATCTGGTTCCACTCGTTGAGCTTGGCCACGTAGGTGAGGCGGGGCTGGCCGCTGAGGCTCACCACGGTCAGCTCGATGCCGCCCTTCACGGGCTTCCCGCTGACGGTGAACTCCCGGGCGCCGCTGGTGACGCAGTTCATCGAGAAGCAGAGCGTCTCCTTCAAGGGGGCCGCCGCGCCGTTGATGACGATGCGCTCGCCCGTCGCGAAGGCCCCACTCGAGGCGATGACGGTGGCGAGGAGGAAGGTGCGGATCATGGCCGCGCCCTTGTGCACGAAGGGGGCCACCTCGCAGGCGGCTGATCCAGCGTGCGCTGATTTTGACATTGGAGTGCGGGCGCTCCACCTGTGGGGACGCAACCCCGCGCACTGCAGTTCACACGTGTCTGATCAAGCCTGGGCGGCGACGCTGACGGAGATCCAGCGCAGCGCGATGCCCAGCACGCCCGCGCCCAGCCAGCCGGCGAGCACGAGGCCTTTGCGGCGGTGCTCGAACTGCGAGAACCCGTAATAGACGTTGTAGATGGGCAGGCAGAGCACGATGAAGCCGGTGCCGATGCTGCGGGTGAACGCGTGCACGAGCACGAGCGCGAAGCAGACGACGGACACGAAGATGAGCAGCAGGCCGAGCACGCTGAGCGCCATGGGGTGCGGATAGCACGCTTGAGCCGCACATCTCATTCCCGGAAATGACGTGCTATGCCGCGCCCATGGCTCAGGTGCGAATCATTGCGAACTTCGTCGTGGCCTTCGCGTTGGCGGCCGTGTTCCTGGTGAGCTGGCTGGGCCCCAAGTTCATCGCGTGGGACAACACGGTCGGCTCGGTCGCCGACGCGCGCTGCATCTGCTCGGAGACCGCGTTGTTGGGCGCCCGGTACATCATCTCGTACCAGATGACCGGCGCCGCGGTGGGGGCGGCGCTGGGGCTGATCGTCGGCATCGTCTTCGTGGTGATGCGCCGTAAGAAGCTCGAGGCCGAGTCCGCGCCCGCGCCCAAGTAGGACCGAGAGGCAGGGCCGGCTGATCGCAGTTCGGGGGAGAGTTTTTCCGGGCGTGAGCTAGCTTGCCGCGAATGAAGCGAGGCGCGGTTCTCCTGGGCCTGCTCGTGCTCGCGCTCCCTGCGCGCGCCGACTTCTTCAACAGCCGCAACCTGCTCGTCGGTGAGCGCGCCAGCCTGCTGGGCGGCGCCTTCACCGCGATCGCCGATGACGCCACCGCCGGCTACTACAACCCCGCCGGGCTGGTGCAGGCGCCGGGCTTCACGGTCGCCGCCGCCGCCGACGTGTACGCGCTCTACGTGCTCTCGCGCACCGAGCAGGTGAACGACGCGGGTGACACGCTCTCGCTGCCGTTCACCCGCACGGTGATTCTCCCCTCGACGTTCGCGCTCTCGTACC
>VFKJ01000653.1 GCA_009885595.1 Myxococcales bacterium
CAGGCTTCACGGCGACGACGGGTTCCGGCTTCGCGACGGCGACGGGTTCCGGCTTCTCCTCGGCGACTGGTTCCTCCTTTGGGACGTCGACGGGTTCCGGCTTCGCCTCGGCAACGGGTTCGGCGGGAACGACTGCGACCGTCTCGGGACTGATGACCGCGAGGGGTTCTGGTTCCGCAACGCCGATCGGTTCGGGGGCCGGCTCTGCGGCGGCAACGACAGCGTCAGCCCTCTCCCCGACCCTCTCCCCCGCGGGGGAGAGGGAGACGAGGTCGGCTTCGAGCGGCTCAGGGTCCGACGGCGTCCAGAGGACGAAGGCCGCCAGCGCCGCGCACGCCACCAGCGCACCCACCGCAGCGCGCGGCAGCCAGCGCAGCCACCGCCGCTCGGGCGGAGCCAGCATCAGCGGCTTGCCGCGATCGAGGTTGTGCACGAGGTAGTGCACCAGCTCCTGAGCGCGCGGGTGCATGAACTCGGTGAAGCGCACCCCGCACCCGGGAAAACGGCCGGGCAGCTGACTGGGCTGCGTCCTGCCCCACACCACCTCGGCCTGCGCCAGCGCCAGCGCCCGCCCTCCCGCCTCGAGTGACAGGGCCACCTTCATCCCCATCGGCAACGGCTCGGGCATGCGCAGGAAGAGCCCGTGGCGAGAGACGTTCGCCGTCAGCGTTCGAATGACCCGCGGCTGACCTTCGAGGGTGACCACGCGGATCGGATGCTTGAAGCGGACCCGCGACTTGCGCTTCTGCCGTTCGATCAACACGGGGCCAAGTGTCCGCTACAGGAAGCCACAGGCAAGTTTCCGGCGACTGCGGCACCATGGCGCAGTGCGTGAATACCGCAGCCAACGGGCCTTCCTCGCCCCCGACCAGTTCACCGCGTTGCGTGACGCCTTCCTCGGCTCACCGCTGGTGGGCGGCAGCACGCTCGCGGGCCCCTTCGAGGCCAGCCGGGGCTTCGGCGTCACCTTCCGCGAAGCAGGCCGCGCCCGCCTGGTCGAGCGGTTCGCCGCGCTCGCTCCCCACTTCGCCGCGGTGCTGGGCGAAAGCGCGGTGCGCGCGCTCACCCCGTGGTGGCGCCGCAAGCTCAACCGCGTTCCGAACTGTTGGTACTTGAACGTGCTGCTCGTCTCCTCCGGCGGCACGGTGGCGCGGCACATCGACACCACCCTGCGAAAGCCCAGCGGCGTGGACGACGCGGTGCCCGAGCTGGTCTCGGTGCTCTACCTCTCCATTCCCAAGGCGAGAGGCGGTGAGCTGCTCCTCTGGGAAGGCCCCAACGAGCTTGCGCGCCTCACCCCCGAGGAGAACGCGCTGGTGCACTTCCGCGGGGATCTCGCGCACGAGGTCTGCGCCTTCGAGGGCGCGGAAGGCACCCTGCGCGCGAGCCTGGTGATCGAGCAGTACCACTTCGCGCCCGACGTGCTGGCCCGGCTGCCGGAGTTCCAGCTCGAGTCGCGCGCGGGCTTCGGCGCTTACCTCGAGCACCACGCCGATCGACCGCCGACCGCCTTCGAGCTCGAGCCTTAGTTGCCGACCCGCCCGGCGAGCCGCTCGCGGTACTCGTCGAGGGGGAACAGGTCGACCTCTGCTCCGCCCCGCTTGGTGCCGTCCTCGGCGTAGTCGAAGGGATCGTCGATGTCCTTGATGAGCCGCAGCATGTAGATGTTGAGCAGCGCCACCGTGGGGACGATCACGAACTCCGCCACCGGGCTCTTGAACTTCGCCACCATCATCAAGGTGAGGATCATCGCCAGCAGCACCTCGAGCAGCGCGTACGCCGGGGGGAGGAAGCCGGTGCGGCTGATCACGTCGATGCGGCTGATCGCCTTGCGCAGCTTGTCGACCGGCGACAGCACGTACCCCGCTGTGCTGCCGGCCCCGCTCTGGGTGAGGTAGCTGAACGACTCGCTCATGCCCTCGAGGCCGGCGAAGACCTGGGCGGTCGTCTTCTTCTTGAGCAGCCAGTGCCTGATCGTGTCCGTCAAGGTGAGCAGGTGCCGGCGGAGCACCTTCGCGTCGACGGCCGGCTTCTGCATCGCGGCCAGCGCGAACATGTCCTCCATCGCCTCCAAGGTGGTGGCCACCTCGCCCGGGAGCTTCTCGCTCTCTTTGTAGTCGGACATGGTGCCGGCGAGCAGGAAGCCGGTGAGGAACACCCCGCCCGTGAGCACCACGCCCACGTCACCGAAGTCGACCACCCCGGGGAACTTCACCACGTAGTCGAGCACGAGCTTGAGCCCGGTGACCGCGACCACGAACGGCAAGGTGGTCAACATCAGCTTCCATTTGAGCAACAAGCGCCCTCCTCGATTGGCGCGGGCAGGCTACCTCACTCGGGGCTAACCTCTTAAAAATGCGATTCAAGGGAACGGACACCTATCTCACCAGCGAGAGCCTGCGCTCGGCGGTCGATTGCGCGCTCGTGCTCGAGCGCCCCCTGCTGGTGAAGGGAGAACCGGGCACCGGCAAGACCCTGCTGGCCGAGGCCATCTCCAGTGCGCTGGGCCTGCAGCTGCTGACCTGGAACGTGAAGAGCACCACCCGCGCCCAGGACGGCCTCTACGTCTACGACGCCGTGCAGCGGCTGCACGACTCGCGCTTCAACGATCACGACGTGAAGAACATCGAGAAGTACATCAAGCTCGGGCCCCTGGGAGAGTCGTTCGCCGCGCCCGAGCGCCGGGTGCTGCTCATCGACGAGATCGACAAGGCCGATCTCGAGTTCCCCAACGATCTGCTGCACGAGCTCGACCGCATGCGCTTCCGGGTGATCGAGACCGAGCGCGAGGTGGTCGCCCGGCTACGCCCGGTGGTGATCATCACCTCGAACAACGAGAAGGACCTGCCCGACGCCTTCCTGCGCCGCTGCGTCTTCCACTTCATCGACTTCCCCGATCAGGAGCTGATGAAGCGCATCGTCTCGGTGCACCACCCCGATCTGAGCGATCGCATGGTCGACCAGGCGCTGCAGATCTTCTTCGAGCTGCGCGCGCTCACCCGCCTGCGCAAGCGCCCCTCCACCAGCGAGCTGGTCGACTGGATCGCCGCGCTCAAGGCCTCGGGAATCACCACCGTCAAGCTCGACGAGAACCTCCCCTTCCTGGGCGCGCTGCTGAAACGAGAGCAGGACCTGCTGGCCTTCTCCGAGACCTTCGGGAGCGGCAAGCGCACGAGGGCCTGATGTTCATCCCCTTCCTCTACGAGCTGCGCGCGCGGAAGGTGCCGGTGGGCACGCAGGAAGCGGTCGCCCTGGCGGGTGCGCTCAAGGCCGGGCTGCACGAGAGCTCGCTCGACGGCTTCTATTACGTGGCCCGCGCGCTGCTGGTGCACGACGAGAAGCACCTCGACGCGTTCGATGAGGCCTTCGGGAAGATCTTCGAGGGCATCGAGGGCAAGGCGATCGAGCTGCAACAGCAGCTGCTCGAATGGCTGCGTAACGCCGAGGAACGGCTGCCCACCCTCACCCCCGAAGAGCGCGCGTTGCTCGCGACGTTCGATCGCCACGAGCTGGAGAAGCTCTTCGAGCAGCGCCTGCGCGAGCAGAAGGAGCGCCACGATGGCGGCAACAAGTGGATCGGCACGGCCGGCACTTCTCCTTTCGGCCACTCCGGGCGCGCGGCGCGGCCGGGCATTCGCATCGGGGGCGGCGGCGGCATGAAGAGCGCGGTCACCGTGGCCGGCCAGCGGAACTTCCGCGAGTACCGGGACGACCTGGTGCTCGACGTGCGGCAGCTCGCGCTCGCGCTGCGAAAGCTGCGCCTCTTCACCCGCGAAGGTCAGCCCGACGAGCTCGACCTCGACGGCACCATCGACAAGACGGCGCGAAATTTGGGGGAGCTCGAGGTGGTCACCCGCCCGCCCCGCAAGTCGAACACCCGCGTCATCTTGATGATGGACGTGGGCGGCTCGATGGATCCCTACGCCCACCTGGTGTCGCGGCTCTTCACCGCCGCCAAGAAGGCGACCCACTTCAAGGAACTGCGCACGTACTACTTCCACAACTGCATCTACGGCCGCGTGTACAAGAACGCGCGCCTGTCAGAGCCGGTGAAGATCTCGCAGCTCTTCGCGGAGACGGATCGCAAGTACAAGCTCATCCTGGTGGGCGACGCCCTGATGGCGCCGTGGGAGCTGATGAGCGTGTCGGGGTGGCAGGAAGACGAAGGGGTGGAAGGCGTGATGTGGATGATGCGGCTGCGCGAGCACTACCCCTCGGCCGCCTGGCTCAACCCCGAACAACCTTCCAGCTGGTGGCAGAGCACCATCGACGTGTTGCGGCGTATCTTCCCGATGTACCCGCTCACCCTGGAAGGGCTGGGCGACGCCGTGCATCAGCTCACGAAGGTCCGGGTGGCATGAAGAACGAAGCCGATCTCCTCCAGTGGCTGCCCTCGATTCCCATCTTCGGTGGGCTCGAGGAGAAGACGCTCAAGCGCATCATCAAGCTGCTGGGCGTGCACCACTTCACGCCCGAGTCGGAGATCTGCAAGCAGGGCGAAGCGGGCCGCGCGATGTTCCTGGTGCGCGAAGGCGAGGTGGTGGTCTGCCGCGACAACGAAGAGGGCCGCCGCATGAAGATGGTGCGCATGGGCCCCGGCGAGTTCTTCGGCGAGATGACGCTCATCGACATTCAGAAGCGCTCTGCGTCGGTGGTGGCGCAGAAGCCCTCGGTGCTCTTCTCGTTGAGCAACCGCGACCTGTACTCGCTCTACCAGGAGGACGTGGCCGGCTACGTGATGGTGCTGCAGAACATCTGCCGCGAGCTCTCGCGCCGGCTGAGGGTCACCAACCAGCGCCTGCAGACCATGGCCTCGGAGCACGACGACGACGAGCACACGCTCATTCGTCCGGCGATCAAACGCACCTGAGCTTCAGCTAAGAGAGCTTCACCTTCACCGTCAGCTCGGGCTTGACCTTGAGGGCGCCCAGCATCGCGCTATAGGGCTTGATGCCGAAGGTGCGCTGGTCGAACTGGAACTCGGCGGTCTGGCCGCTGCGGCGCCCGCGCACCTCGTGGGTCTGCCCGTGGAGCGTGAGCTTGCCCACCACCGCGGTGTCCGTGACGATCGTGGTGGTGAACGAAATGAGCGGGTACCGCTTCACCTCGAGCACGTCGCTGAAGGCGTTCTTTTCCACCTCGGCGAACTTCGAAGAAGGAATGGCCGAGGGCTGCGCGACGCCGTCCTTCATCGCGCTCACCACCCGCAGCGAGCCAGCCTCCAGCTCGAGCTTCGCGGAGTCCCCCTCGACCTCCAGGGTGAACTTCGTGGCCTTGAGCTTCAGATCGTGGGCGACGGCCGAGAGCAGGCCTTCCTTGAAGGTGAACACCAGGATCTCCGCCGACGAACTGTCGTAGCGCGCCATGGCGTCTCTCTGGCATAGACCGCGGCAGCCGTGATCAAGAAGTTCGCCTTCGCCGCCATCGCCGTCACCTTGCTCTGCCTGGGCGCTGCCTTCGTCCTCCCGCGGGAGTGGAGGGTCGAGCGGTCAGTGGTGATCAACGCCGCCCCTCAGCGCGTGCACGCGCTGCTGTTCGATCTGAAGCGCTGGCAGGACTGGTCGGTGTGGAACCGCACCCTGGATCCCCAGCTGCGCAATGCCTACGAGGGCCCGCAGGACGGCGTGGGCGCGAAGTGGCTGTGGCTGGGGCCGAAGATGGGCCGCGGTCAGCTGGTGATCGTCGCGTCCGATCCCCTGCGCGGCATCGAGCTCGACCAGGCGATCGAGTCGGAGACGGTGAACGCGCACGCCTCGCTGACCTTCACGCCCGAGGGCGCGGCCACCAGGGTCACCTGGGTCGACGAAGGCACCCTGCCCCCCATCGCCGGCGGGCTCTTCAGGAACACCCTCCAGCAGCAGCTGGGCGCGCACCTCGAGTCGAGCCTCACCAAGCTCAAGACCATCCTCGAGGCGCAGACGCCCGGTCCCTCGCCCCTGCCGCCTGCCGACCCCGTCGACGCGGGCCAGCCCGACGCGAACTAGCCCTCAAGACGCGCTGCTCAATTGAGCAGCGGGGGCTTGCTGGCCTTCCGGGGCGGCTCGAGGTTGGTCCGCAGGTACTTCTCGATCACCACCAGCAGCCCGTCGAACGCGTCGCGCATCGCCCAGGCCTGGTGATCGACGTCGGTCATCGCGGAGGCGCGCTCGAGCCCCGCCCTCAGCGCGGTCTGCACCCCGGCGCAGTCATCGCGGGTGTCGATCAGCCGCCTGGCGGTCTCTGCGTAGATGGCGAAGCAGCGCGCCACGTCGCCTTCGTTGTACGCGGGCGCGCCCACCCGGATCGCCTCGGCGATGGTGTCGGTGGTCACCTCGAGGCCAGCGGGCGCCGCGCCCTCCAGCAAGGAGAGCGGATGCTCTGGCACCTCGCGCCGCGGCGGCTTCCGGTTGTCGGCCGAGAGCACGCTCAAGGGCAGCTCGTGGTTCTGCCGGAGCAACGGCTCGAGGTACTTCCAGGGAACGCCCAGCGTCACCACCCCGTCGTCGGTCTCCGCCACCGTCACCACGCCCAGCGCGGTGCCGTCGGCGCCGACCAGCGGCCCACCCGAGGCGTCCTGGGGCACCTCTCCGGTGAGCGAATAGACGGTCAGGGAAGCGCCCACCACCTGCACCGCGGAGAGCTGCGCGTCGACCCAGCGCGCCCGCCCCTCGCCCGTGACCATGCCGAACACGAAGACGCTCTGGCCTTCCTCCGCGAGCTTGCTGCTGCCCGCCTTCACCGGGGTGGCGTCGAGCAGGCCCACGTCGAGCACCGCGAGATCGCGCCGGCTGTCGAGCGCGCACACCGACTGCACGGGCAACACCCGGCCGTCCGCGAGGTGGGCGACGATGGCAGGCTCGTCAGCCACCACGTGGAAGCACGTGACGATGCGCCCGTTGGGAGCCACGAAACCCAGCCCGTACGACTGCTGGAACTCCAGGAGCACCACGGACGCGGCGGCTTCGAGCGGCGTCATGTTCTGTTCATACTCCAGAGCCCCCGGCCGCGCGTTACAAGCACACCATGTCCGATGATGTGCCCCGTCCGTGGACGCAGGTGGCAGTCCGTTCCCAGAGGGACTACCGGATCTTCAGGACCCGGACCCTCGACGTGCTCGACCCGCGCAGCGGCACCGCCTACGTGCGCACGGTGATCGACGCGCCCGACTGGGTGAACGTCATTCCCGTCACCGAGCAAGGCGAGGTGGTGCTGGTGCGGCAGTTCCGCTTAGGCACCTGGGACAACACCCTCGAGATCCCCGGCGGCATGATCGACCCCGGTGAAGATCCGCTCACCGCCGTCACCCGCGAGCTGGAAGAAGAGACCGGCTTCAAGCCCGCCCGGGTGACCGCGCTGGGCCGCTCGCACCCCAACCCCGCCATCCTCGTCAACCAGCTGCACAGCTTCCTCGCCGAGGGGTGCGTCAAGGTGCACGCAGGAAAACAGGACGGGAGCGAAGACATTCAAGTGGTGCTGGTGCCCCGCAGCGAGCTGCCGCGGCTCGTCCGCGAGGGAGCGATCACCCACTCGCTGGTGCTGGCCGCGCTGCTGTACGACGCCTGGAGAGCCTGACGCTCAGGGCAGCTTCCACAGCTTCACCAGGCCTGCGTCGGCCACCGCGAACCAGGTGCCATCGGCAGAGACCGCCACCGCCGAGGTCTGGTCGGTGGGCCAGGTCTGCACCACGCTGGCGCTCTGGGCGTTCCACAACCGCACCAGCCCGTCACCGCCGCCGACGATCACCTTCTTGCCATCGGGGGTCAGGCCCACGCCGGTGATTCTCGCGGGGCGACGATCGACCTCCGCCACCGGCCCCTTGAGCGTGGTGACCAGCTTGCCCGCGTCGCTCCACAGCTTCACGTTGATGCCGCCCGCGGTCCACGAGGCGATGGTGCTGCCTGAGGGCGTCATGGTGGTGAGCGGCAGCTCCCTGGGCGTGGGGACGTTCTTGCGCGCCTTCCCCGTCTTCGCGTCGAGCAGCGAGAACGAGCCGCTGGCGCTCGAGATCAGCAGCGTCTTGCCGTCGGCCGAGAACTGCGCGGTGCGGCCGCGGAACTCGAACTTCTTCGCTTCTTTGGCCACCTCGTAGACCGCGCCGGTGTCGGTCAGGCCGGCGATGGCCAGCAGCGTGCCGTCGGGGTTGAGGGCGACCTCGCCTACCGCGTCGGGGTGGGCGATCGTCTTCGTCACCTCGCCGGTGGCCACCTCGATCACCCGCGCCTGCAGGCCCACGTCGCCCACCGCCAGGCGCTTTCCGTCAGCGGAGAAGGTCACCGACGAGAGCTGCTGGATGGCGCCGGGGAGGGTGCGCACCAGCGCCCCCGTCTTCAGGTCCCACAGCTTGACCGTCTTGTCGCGGCTGGCGCTGGCGAGCAGCGCGCCGTCGGGGCTGAAGGCGATGGCCACGATGGCGTCGGTGTGGCCCGCGAGGACGTACGGCTTGCCGGGCAGCAGGGCGTTGGGCTCGAAGCCGCTCAGCGTCAAGGCGAGGACGAGTGCGATCATTTTCGGCTCCGG
The DNA here is from genome assembly GCA_009885595.1 of Myxococcales bacterium. GTDB lineage: Bacteria > Myxococcota > Myxococcia > Myxococcales > Myxococcaceae > Archangium_A. The sequence goes on from VFKJ01000653.1 coordinate 8,497, forward strand.
GTCCAGAGCCCGGAGCGACCGCCGCTCTTGTGCTCCAGGGCGATGTCTTCGATCACCATTCCGCGATCGGTCGATTTGAGCATGTCGTACACCGTGAGGGCCGCGGCGGCGACGGCGGTGAGCGCCTCCATCTCGACGCCGGTGCGGTCGACTGTCTTCACGCTGGCGCGAATCTCCACCCCGCCTCGCCGGGGGGTGACCTCGACCTCGACGCCCGCGAGCGCGATGGGGTGACAGAGGGGAATGAGATCGGGGGTCTTCTTGGCCGCCATCACGCCCGCAAGCCGCGCGGCGCTGATGACGTCACCCTTCTCGACCGTGTTCGAACGAATCTTCCGCAGGGCGGCCGCGCTCATGCGCACCCGGCCCGTCGCCACCGCCACCCGCTGGGTCTTTTCCTTGTCACCGACGTCCACCATCTTCATGGAGCGCAGCCGTAGCAGCGGAACGCTGCGCGAGACAGACGGAAGCGAAGCGGACGTCTGGCCGAGGCGGAGCGACCAGAAAAGAGGGAGCGCAGCCGTAGCAGCGGAACGCTGCGCGAGACAGACGGAAGCGAAGCGGACGTCTGGCCGAGGCGGAGCGACCAG
>VFKJ01001179.1 GCA_009885595.1 Myxococcales bacterium
CATGCAGGGTGAGCTGCCGCGCAAGCTGGACCCGGCGAAGAAGTCGGCCGACGCGAAGGTGAGCCTCGATCGCGCCGCGTTCGACCGCATGCACGCGGCGGATCAGATGGCCACGGACAAGCTGAAGGAAGGCATCGACGGGTTCTCCAAGGCGATTACGGAATTGGAGAAGCAGCTCGAGACGAAGTTGAGCTAGTCGGCCTCGAGGGGCGTGGGGGCTGGCTGATGGGGCTTGGGCGCGAGAAGCACCCTGGCCTCTCGGTTCCGGCTTTCTGTGACCTGGTGACGATGGCTTCGACTCAGGTGTGTCGGGAAAGCCTGGTCCGAGCAGGTTTTCGCGGAACGCATGCTCAAAGTCACGAAGCCTGACGCCCACTTGTACGGGTGGTGGGGCTGAGGGGCCTGCTCGGCACGAGCAAGGACCCAGATCCCCGAACACCACGGCCTCTCAGGCGGCGGTTCACTTGTCAGCCCCCTGCCCTATGAACACGCGCGGGGGGCAGGGCGATGGCAACGATGCATGGGATGGAGCAGTACGCGCGACTTGGATTGATCAGCCGGGAGGAGGCGCTCAAGAAACAGATCAAGAGAAGCGCACTCGACTTCCGACTCGTCGATGGATCACTGATCCCGATGTACCGGGGCATCTATCGCTTCCGCGGTGCACCCGAGTCCTGGAAGACACGCGCGCTCGGCCTGACGATGTACGCCGGTAAGGGCAGCGCGATCTCTCACCAAAGCGCCGCGTACCTGCACGGACTCGACGGCTTCGACGAGGAGCCCTCGACCCAGGACCTGCTGTTGCCAGCTCGCCTGAAGTCGAGCCCGCCCGGTGCGCGCATCCACCGCACGCGCGAGGACTTTCAGATCTTCAACGTGGACGACTTGATCCCGACGACCTCGGTTGCGCGGACTCTCGTCGACCTCGCCGCGGTCGTTTCGCCTCTCGAGCTCGAGACCGCGCTCAACTCCGCGCGGCGGGGACGGCCCACGATGGGCCGCTGGCTCAAGCACACCATCGCCAAACTCAAGCGCACGAACTGGCGCGGCGTCGACCTGCTCAACGAGATGGTCGAGCGCATGCTCAGCAACCGCCTCGACAGTGCGTTCGAGGTCGAGGTCGCGCGCAAGCTGCAGGAAGCCAGGCTGCCCCCGTTTCAGACCCAGTTCGTCGTCAGGGATCGGCTCGGCAACTACATCATGCGCGTCGACTTCTGCTGGAAGGACCACCTGGTCGTGTTGCACGTCGATGGCTACGCCTTCCATAGCTCCGAGCGCGCCATGGCGCGCGACGCCAGACAGCGCTCGCAGCTCTCCCTGCTCGGCTGGACGCAGATCACCGTGATGCCGAAGACCATCGCTGACGGGCAGTGGCTCGAGCAGCTCCGCGAGGCGCTCAGTCGGCCGGGGCGCGCAGGGTCACCTTCGGCGGCTTGCCCTCGCGCTCGGTGAGCATCAGCCACTGACGCAGGGGCTTCTTGCCCTTCGCCTCGAACCACACGTCGAAGGTGAGCCCGCTCTTGAAGTACAGGGTCGCCGGCGTGCGGCCGAGCTCGCGCTTGTCGACCTTGATCACCACGCCCTGCGGGTCGCTGTCGACCAGCACCGCCACCTTGGACCCCGGCTTCTGGTTCGGCGCCAGCCGCGCGGTGAGCTTGAGACCCGGCACTCCGCTGCGGGAGATGGCGTCGGGCGGGCTCGGCTTCTGCGGGGCGACCCCTGCGTCGACCACCGCCGACGGCGTCGGCATCGCCACGAACTCTTCGGGGCTGGACTCGGGCTCGTCCTCGCCCGCGTCCACCACCGCGACGGGCTCGGGAACGACCGGCGGCGCGACGACCGGCGCGGGCGCGACCACCACCGGCGTGGGCTCGAGCTCGTCCTTCGCTTCCGGCGTCCGCCCCAGCGACCACCACGCCACCAGCCCCAGCAACGCCAACGCGGCCACCGCGAGCGGCCAGCGCGCCGGGCCCTGCTTCTCGTTC
>VFKJ01001209.1 GCA_009885595.1 Myxococcales bacterium
CCAGGGCGTGGGCGGGTCGGGGGGTGGGACGGGCTTGGGGCAAGCCGCCAGAAAGAGGCCGAGCACAAAGAGAGCGTGTCGCATGGGCGCTTCTGAGCACAGAATCGGCCCTCACCTCACCCCCGCCCGCTCAAAATGGCCCGCGTCACCAGAAGACAGCTGATCGCGCTCGCCGCCGCCGGGGCCCTCTACGGCGGCTTCCGCTTCGGCCACACCCGGGTGGCGAGGCCCGCGGCGCCCAGCGGCCCGCTCTCGAAGGAAGCGCTCGCGTTGATCGAGCGCGCCTGGGTGGGCCTCGATCCGAGGCGGGTGCTCGACGGCCACGTGCACGTGGTGGGGCTGGGCTGCGGGGGCACGGGCTGCGAGGTGGGCGAGCGGCTGCAGTCGGCCTTCAACCCGCTCGAGTCGCTCAAGTTCAGCATCTACCTCCGGGCCTCGGGGGTGGACGATCTGACCCGCGCCGATCAGCAATACATCGAGCGCCTCGCGGGGCTGCTCGAGCGCCAGGGCCCGCATGGGCGCGCGCTGTTGTTCGCGTTCGATCACCTGCACGACGAAGACGGCCAGGTGCTGGTGCAGGCGTCCGAGTTCTTCACGCCCAACGAGTACGTGGCGGCGCTGGCGAAGGCCTCGCCCGAGCTCTTCGTCGCCTGCGCCTCGGTGCACCCGTACCGGAAGGACGCGGTCGAGGCGCTGGAGAAGGCCGCGGCGCTGGGCGCGGTGGCGGTGAAGTGGCTGCCCAACGCCATGAGGATCGACCCCTCGAGCGCGAAGTGCGACGCCTTCTACGAGGCGATGGTGCGGCTGCAGCTGCCCCTGATCACCCACGCGGGCGAAGAGAAGGCCGTGCACGCGGAAGAAGCGCAGCGCCTGGGCAACCCGCTGCACCTGCGCCGCCCGCTCGAGCACGGCGTGAAGGTGGTGGTGGCGCACTGCGGCTCGCTGGGGAAGAACCCCGACCTCGACGCGAGCGGCGCTCCCTGGGTGGACAACTTCGATCTCTTCCAGCGGCTGCTGGAGGACCCCAGGTGGGAAGGCCTGCTCTACGGAGATCTCTCGGCCATCGCCCAGGTCAACCGCATCGGGCGGCCGCTGCGCTACCTGTTCGACCACCCCGAGGTGCACCGGCGACTGATCAACGGGAGCGACTACCCGCTGCCGGCGATCAACGTGCTGATGCAGACCGGCGCGATGGTCGAGGGCGGCTTCCTCACCGAGACCGAGCGGCGGCTGCTCAACGAGATCGATCAGCACGACCCGCTGCTGTTCGACTTCGTCACCAAGCGGACCCTGCACCTGGGCGAGCGCCGGCTGGCCGACGACGTCTTCATGATCCGCCCTGAGCTGTTCCCCCGGCTGGCCTGAGGCAAGCGGTCAGCGCGGAGCCTCGTTCACCGCGATCACCCAGCCGCGCGCCTGCTCGAGCATCCGATAGGTCGGGGGCGCCTGCTGCCACGCCTCGTCGGTCGCGAGCACGACGGGCGCGAGCACGCCTTCCCAGCTCTCCACCCGCATGGGCCGCACGTCCTGCTCGAAGGCGAGCGCGGAGAGCATGTCCCACTCCTCGTGGCTCGAGATCACCGGCACCGTGTCGCCTCGATGAAGGCGAGCAAGCTCGTCGGAGAAGTCGGTGGCGAGCACGCACGGCCGCCCCATCAGCAGCCGGTCCACCCCGGCGCCCACCGCGCCGACCGAGAGCAGCAGCAACGCGCCCAGCCCCAGGAGCAGCCGCCTGCGCCCCTGCGCGTCGCCGAACCACTTCGCGAGCAGGGGCGCCACCGCGGCGCCGATGAGCACCGAGAGCAGCGGGTACGCGACCAGCGTGTGGTGCCAGATCTTCCGGTGGGGCAACGACAGGCCCAGGACGATCAGCGCGCACGCCACCACCAACTTCCGGCAGGCGTGCACGTCGGCCGGCGCGTACGAAGCCAGCTTCCCCGAAGCGGCCAGCGCGCCCAGGCCCAGCAACGGCAACCACGGCCAGTAGCGCCCTCC
>VFKJ01000395.1 GCA_009885595.1 Myxococcales bacterium
CCCAGCGGCTCAAGCTGGCCGAGTTCGGGCAGCACGTGCAGCTGTGGGATCGCGACATCGAGAAGGAGTGAAGCGAGGAGGGCTCGCTTCATGAGAGGTTCCAGACCATGACCGAGCTCACGCTGTACGTGGACGCGAACTACGACAGCCCCTGGGCGATGTCGGCCTTCGTGGCCCTGGAAGAGAAGCAGCTGCCCTACGAGCTGGCCACCAAGGTGCTCTCGAAGAAGGAGACCTTCGGCCCCGGCTACGGCGCGCGCACCCGGAAGGTCCCGGCGCTGCGCCGGGGCGACTTCTGGCTGGCCGAGTCGATGGCCATCACCGAGTACCTGGCCGAGTCCTTTCCCTTCCCGAAGCACCCGCGCCTCTACCCGGAGAACCTGGAGGAGCGCGCCACCTGCCGCGAGGTGCAGCTCTACCTGCGCACCGACTTCCTGCCGCTGCGCGCCGAGCGCCCCACCAGCACCATCTGGTTCTCGCGCACCACCGTCAAGCTCACGCCCGCAGCCGTCGAGGCCGCCGCCAGGCTCGTCGAGTTCGTCGAGCCGCTGCTCGCGCACGGCCGGCCCACGCTCTTCGAGAGCTGGTGCATCGCCGACGCCGACCTCGCGCTCATGCTGCAGCGGCTCAACCTCAACGGCGACCCGCTGCCCTCGAAGCTGAAGGCCTACGCCGAGGCGAACTGGCAGCGTCCCTCGGTGGCGAAGTGGAACGCCCTGCCCCGCGGCCCGGTGCCGCTCTAAGGAAATGTCAGACCTCGCGCTGCAGCTCAGCGGGCTCACCCTTCGGTTCGGCCGCGTGGCGGCGCTCGACGGGCTCTCGCTCTCGGTACGCCAGGGCCAGCTGTACGGCTTCCTCGGCCGCAACGGCGCGGGGAAGACCACCACCATGCGCATCCTGATGGGCGTGCTCAGCGCCCAGGAGGGCACGGTCGAGGTGCTGGGTGAGCGGGTGAAGAAGGTGTCGGTCTCGCTCAAGCAGCGCATCGGCTACGTCAGCCAGGACCAGTACTTCTACCCGTGGATGACGGCGCGCCAGCTGGGGCGCTTCGTGCAGGCCTTCTACCCCACCTGGGACGAGGCCGAGTTCACCCGGCTGCTGACGGTGCTCGACATTCCACCCGAGCGTCGCAGCGTCGAGCTGTCCGGGGGCACCCGCACCAAGCTGGCCCTCGCCCTGGCGCTCGCGCCCCGGCCGCCGCTGTTGCTGCTCGATGAGCCGACCAGCGGCCTCGACCCGGTGGCCCGCTACGAGTTCAACGCGCTCGTCAGCAGCATGGTGAAGGAGCGCGGCACCACCGCCTTCTTCTCTTCGCACCTGGTCGACGAGGTGGAAGGCATCGCCACCCACGTGGGCCTGATCGACCACGGCCGGCTGCAGGTGGAAGCCGACACGGCCACCCTGCTGGCCTCGGCGCGCAAGGTGGTGAGCGCGCCGCCCTTCGAGCCGGGGCCGGGCTTCACCCGCGTGCGCGACGACGTGTGGACGGCGGCGCCTGAGGCGTGGGCACAAGCCGGGTGGCCCGAGGGCGTCACCGTCGAGCCGGTGTCGCTGCACGACCTCTTCCTCGCCTACGCGCGCACCCGGAGCCCCGCCTGAGCCTGGCGCTCCTGCGCAAGGAAGTGCGCGAGCACGGCTGGGTGTTCGCCGCGGTGGTGGTGTGCTGCGCGGCGGGGCTCTTCGCGCTGCTGCAGAAGGCGGGCGACCAGGGCGGCCGCTTCTCGGCGCTGGTGCGCTTCGTCGGCTTCCTCGGCTCGGTGAGCGCGATGGTGACCGCCAATCGCCTCTTCGCGCGCGAGTACGGGGGCAAGACGCAGCTCTTCCTCGAGGTGCTGCCCATCACGCGCGCGCGGGTGCTCGCGACGAAGTGGGCCATCGGCGCGGCCTTCCTGGGCGGGCTGGTGACGCTCGCCTGGGTCAGCACCCTCGTCTTCATGCGCCGCACCGAGGTGATCACCACCAGCGACGCCTTGCGGGCGCTGCTGGCCACCTCCGCCTTCACCCTGGCGCTGTGGAGCTGGAGCGCGATGGCCGGCATGCTCGGTCGGTACCGCTACGTCGCCTGGCTGGTGCTCCTCTTCTTCACCATCTACCTGGAGCAACTGGCCTCGGTGCCGCTGAGGGACGCGCCGGTGCTGCGGCTCTTGAGCGAGGCGAGCGCGATGGCCCGCGCTCCGGTGTCGCCCCGCGCGCTGCTGGAGGTCGCGGTGCTGGTGGCCGGCTGCGGCTTCGTCACCGCGGTGCTCGGCCTGCGCGGCTCCGGGTCGATGGCGGCGGCGCTGGCGGCGCGCATGACCGCCCGCGAGCGCGCCTTCGTCGTCGCCGCCGTGATGGTGAGCATCTTCGTCAGCGTGCGCCTCAAGGAAGAGCGCGAGCTGCCCGCGTTCGAGCTGGAGGAGGCCACCCGCAGCACCTCCACCCGCGGGGTGGTGGGGGTGATGACGACCGTCGACGTGGGCGAAGAGGCGGCGCGCGCCCTGGGAGAAGCGGTGGCGGGTGACGTCGACTCGCTGGCCACCACGCTGCAGCTGGAGAAGGTGCCCCCCGTCTTCATCCTCCCGCAGCACGGCCTGATGCCGACCGTCATCCAGCGGGCTGACCTCGCTGACAGCGACGGCATCGTGCTGCGCGGCGCCCCCGACGTCGAGGTGGCGGTGCTGCGCGCGCGGGTGATGCACGAGCTGCTGAAGGACCTCACCGAGTCCCGCGCCCTCAAGGAAGATCGCCACGCGCTGCTCGATGGCTTCTCGGTGTGGTGGACGGCGCGGCAGGACCCGGTCTTGCGCGCGCGCTGGTGGCGCTGGGCCGCGGCGTCGCGCGTGCCGCTGAGCGAGGCCTCGGTGCTGCGCTGGTTCGAGACGTCCGAGCAGCTGGGCGAGTGCATCGCCACCGCGCTGGCCTTCGCGCTGGTCGACACCCTGGCCCAGACGGTGGGCGAAGAGCGCACCGTGGCGATGGCGCGCGCGCTCTTCTCCAGGCCGCGCTCCGGACTGGCGGCGGTGCTCTTCGAGGCGCGTCCGGTCGCGCTGCTGCGCGAGGCCGGCACCGACTGGGGCTCCCTCACCGCGAAGGCCGAGGCGCGCCGGCGCGAGGTGGAGCCCGGGCAGACCCTCGCCACCGCGAAGCTCGCCCTGCGCGCGGGCGAGGGCGGTTCCCAGGTGGTGGCGCAGGTCACCGGCGCCAGCCGCTGGCGGGTGCTCTACGGGAACCTGGGGCCGTGGGCGCGCGGCCAGGACAACCTGCGGCGGCTCGACGCGCGCGGCGAGCAGGCGACGCTGCCCCTCACGCTCTCGCGCGGGGAGCGCCTGTTGGCGGTGGTGGAGCATGACGACCCGGCGCTGGGCTGCCCGGTGCGCCTCGAGGCCGTGCGGTTGGAGGCCCGGTGATTCGCGCGCTCGCGGCCAAGGAACTGCGAGAGCTGCGACCCTGGGCCGCGCTGGCGGTGCTGGTCTGGCTCATCGACGTGGTGGACGACGCGCTCGGCAAGTTGGACCTCAGGCCGCTCAGCGTCACCTTCCACGGCCTCTCCGACAGCTCGGTGGGGATGTTGTGGCTGCTCGCCTTCGCCATCGGCACCACCTTGGGCACCCGCGAAGAAGACGACGGCACGCTGGGGTTCCTCGACGGGCTGCCGGTGACGCGCAGCCGGGTGTTCCTGGTGAAGCTCGCGACTGCCACCGCGGTGCTGCTGACCTACCCGCTGCTCAAGGTGGGCCTCGCGATCGCCCTTCACCTGCTCTCGCGCGGCTCGCTCGACCACCCGCTCCACCTCGGGCTGCTGGCGCAGTTGCTGGGCCTCGAGCTGCTGCTGGTGCTCTCGGGGCTCGCCTTCGGTGCCGCGCTGGGGCGGCTGCGCAGCCTCACCTGGCTGGTGGGCGGCGCGCTGGCGCTGGGCCTGGGGCTGCTGCTGGAGCAGGTGCCCCGCGCCGCGCTGCTCGACCCGATGTCGCTGGCCGAGGTGCAGACCCAGGGCCTGCGGCTGCGCTTCGATCGCGAGGCGCTGGCCGTGCAGGCCGGGCTGGCGGCGCTGTGGCTGGTGGTGGCGTGGGCGGGCTTCGTGGGCTCAGGGCGGCCCCGCTTCACGCAGCTCTCCAGGCGCCCGGTGGTGAGCGCGCTCGTCTCACTGCTGACGGTGGCGGTGGTGGTGGGCGCGATGGCGCTGCGCATGCGGGACGACGACGAGGACGACGAGGGACATGGCAGCGGCGCTGATGGTGAGCAGGCAGCGCCGAAGTTCGCGCCCAGCCCGCCCGCGTCGACCGCCACCACGCACTACCGCTTCTCCTACCCCGCGCTGCAGGCCCGCGACGCCCTGGCCCTGGCTGAAGGTGCGGACGAGGTGTTCGAGGGCGTGCACCGGCTGCTCCAGGTGCCCCCGGGGCCGGTGATCGACGTCGACGCCTCGGGCTCGATGCGCGGCACCGACGGCACCGCCTTCCTCGGAGGCCTGCGCATGGAGCTCGGCCCCAACGCGCGCGGAGTGCTCGCGCACGAGACCAGCCACGTGGTGACGCGGCGGGCGGCGGGTGACGAGCGCGCCTGGTTGTGGAGCGAGGCCAGGGTGCTCAACGAGGGCCTCGCCAGCTGGGTGCAGCGAAGGTACGACCCGCGCGAAGCGCGCCACCGCGAAGATCGCCTGGTGCTGGCGGCCTTGCACCGCCGCGCCGAGCTGCAGCTCTCCGAGCTGGTGGACCCCGAGGCGCTCGCCCGCGCGCGCGATGATCTGCTCGCGTACACCGCCGGTGAGGCGTTGATCGACGCGACCGTGCGCGTGTACGGCGCGGCTGCGCTGCCCCGGCTGCTGGGCGCCTTCGCCAACCCGAAGCTGCCGCAAGACGTCGAGCACCTGCAGCTGTGGCAGGCCTGTTTCCAGCTCGCGGGCATGGACCTGGGGCGGGTGGTCGACGAGTTCTTCCGCGAGGTGGAGGGACAGGCGAAGGAGAACGCCGAGGCGCTGCTCGAGCTGCCGCGCCCGCGGGTGGTGCTGCTCACGGCCCAGGGTTGGTACGGCGCGAAGGCGGTGGTGGACCAGCCGCTCGCGGAAGGGTGGAAGGTGGTCTTGCGCTTCCGCCCGGGGCCCGAGAGCGACTCCAGCACCTTCGACAGCTACGACCTGGCGCCGGACCAGCCGCAGTGGCGGGAAGCGGCGAGCATTCGCAAGGCGCAGCTGTGCGTGCAGGCCGGGGTGCGGCTGCCGCAGGGCAACGCGCTGTACGAGCCCTGGGCGTGCGTGCCGGTCAGCGAGGCGATGGAGTGGAACGAAGACGAGGAGTGAGCTCGGCTATCTCCCTCTCCCCCGCGGAGGAGAGGGTTGGGGAGAGGAGGCGAGCACGGGCTCAAGCCTCGGTCAGCGGAGCCTCTCCGAGAAGCGCGTCAGCCCTCTCCCCGACCCTCTCCCCCGCGGGGGAGAGGGAGAGAGGTTTCGCTGGGCACCGCCTGCACGCGCACCGTCA
>VFKJ01000078.1 GCA_009885595.1 Myxococcales bacterium
CGGGCTTACACCAGTTTTCCCCTCTCCCCGACCCTCTCCCCCTTCGGGGGCGAGGGAGATCAGAAGCCCGCGTCGAACGCGTCGATGATGTGCTCGACCTGCCCCTCGCGCCCCTTCCCCACCACCGAGGCGACGTCGAAGCGGATCACCCGGGCGAAGAGCCGGTGGCGCTGGCAGTACTCGTGCGCGGCCAGCACCACCTTGCGCTGCTTGGCGTGGGTCACCGTCATCGAGGGGTCGCCCCACACCGCCGTGGAACGCATGCGCACCTCGACGAAGGCGAGCACCTCGCCCTTCTCCGCCACCACGTCGAGCTCACCCCGCCGACAGGTCACGTTTCGATCGCGGATCAGGTAGCCCTCGCGCTCGAGGTGCTCCACCGCCAGCTGCTCTGCTTCGTCTCCCACGGCCCTGCGTGCGCTCACCATGTCGTCCCCCGCAAAAGGGCTGACGACTAAAGCCACGTCAGATCGGCGTGGGCGCGTCAGCCACCGCCGCATTCTGCCCAGCCCCACTGACATGCAGGACCTGGGTCATCGAGCCGAGGTGCTTCACCATGCGGCCGAACAGGGGCTGCTTGGCGGCGTCGAACACGGTGTTGAAGGTGTCTTCGATCACCACCGGCAGCTTGTGCGCGGGCGCGGCCTTCTCGATCAGCGTGAGGCGCAGCGCCAGGTACATCAGGTCGAGATCCTTGCCGGGCAGCTCGCGCGCGGAGAGCGTCCGTCCGGGCGCCTCGAGGGTGGCGTGCCCGTCCTTGTCCACCGAGATGCCGTGGTAGCGGCGATCGGTGAGCGCGGTGAGGTACTGCAGCGCGCGATCGTGCAGCACGCTCCACAACGAGGGCACGTCGGTGGCGAACAGGTCGGTCGCCAGCATCAGCAGCGGCGGCGTGGGATCTTCCCAGGTCTCCGTGGGGCCGGTCGTCACCGGCGCGAACCCCTCGCCTGAGACCGACGGCCTGGGCGCAGGCGCGGGCGCGGGTTCCTTGAAGCGGGCCAGCTCGCGCTCGATGTCGCGCACGTCGCGCACGTAGCCCCCGGACATCGAGAGCAGCTCCTGGGTGCAGGCTTCCTGCTGGGTCTTGAGGTGGGCGGCCTGCGCGGCCAGCGAGCTGTACTCCGGGCTCGTCTGCGCCTGGGCCCACTCGCTCTCCAGCTGGCGCACCTGCTCTTGCAGGCCGGCGCGGCGCTCCATCACCGCGAGGAAGTCTTCCAGGGTCTCGGCACCCACCTGGGCGAAGGCCTTCTGCACCACCATGGTGGTGAGGGCGAAGTCGTCGACCAGCTTCTTCTCCCGGCCCTCGAGCACCTCGAGCTTGCCGCCGCTGCGCCCCGCGCGCTGCAGGTCTTCGATGAAGCGCAGCGCCAACAGCGCGGCCAGGGTGAAGGGCACCATCGAGAGCAGCGCGAGGTAGCGGTACGCGCCCTCGAGGAACAGGGCGCCGATGAAGAGCGCCAACCCGCCGGCCAGCGCGCCCAGGAAGCGTTGATCGCTGCGCAGCGGCGGCGGCAGCTGGGGCACGTTGTCGCGCGCGGACTGCTGCTCGTCGCGAAGGCGGTTGACCTGCTCTTCGTGGCGCCGCTTCTCGTCGGGGTAACGCCTGGCGCGCGCGATGATGTCTTCGGCAGCGCCGCCCTGCGCATCGGCCTTCTGGAGATCCTGGCGCGCGGCCTCGAGCCGCTGCTCCAGCTCGTCCCAGCCCTTGCGCTTGCTCTCGATGCCGAAGAGCTCGGTGTTGATGCCGTCGAGCTTGAACTGCACCTCGGCCGCGCGCTTCGAGGTGACGAGCTCGGCTTCCAGCGCCGCCACCTTCTGGGGATCTTCCCCCGCTGGCGCGCCACCGGCCGCTTCCATGTTCCAGGCGGCGCTGGGCAGCTTCGCGGCTGGTTTGGCGGCCGCGCCCCCCGCGGGCCTGGCCGGACCCTTGGGGCGGCGGGTCGGCAGCTGGGGACCGGTGAGGGTGAAGAGCTGTTCCCAGGTGGAGCGCGCCGGGAACCCCGCGCCCGCGCGCAGCGCCTGGCCCATCTCGAGCGCGTCCTGGCTGACGACGTCGAACTGGTTGGTGGCGCGGTTGAGCTTGTGGAGGCCGCCGGCGCCGCCCAGATCGCGGACAATGCGCCACACCGAGCCGTCATTGCCCTGAATGGACAGGCCAGCGCGACCGGCCTTGGCGCCCGGAGCGAGGAAGGCGGAGTCGCCGCCCCGCCCATCAGGAAACGAGAGCGCGACGATCAACCCGGCCAGCGGCGCCGGCAGATCGCCTGGCGCCTGCAGCACGGAGTACCCCGGTTTGAGCGCGACGCGGATCGACGGAGAAAACCCGCGAACGGCCTGCGCCGCCAACTCGAGGAAGACCATTGCCGCGGTGAGACTGGCTTACTTCGCGGCCGGAGTCGCGGTGGATTGAGCAGCCACCGGCTCTTCGAGCGCGTCGAGACGGGCGGCCTTGCCACGCAGCCCGCGCAGGTAGAAGAGCCGACCGCGGCGCACGTCACCGCGGCTGAGCACTTCGATCGACTCGTAGCGGGGCGAGTGGAGCGGGAAGATGCGCTCGACCCCGACGCCGAAGGACATCTTGCGAACGGTGAAGGTGGCGTCGACGCTGCCGCGCGTCTTGCGGATCACCACGCCTTCGAAGGCCTGGGTGCGCTCCTTCTCGCCTTCCTTCACCTTCCACCACACCCGCACGGTGTCGCCGGCGCGGAAATCGACCACGTCTTTGCGCGAGTGCAGCGAGTCCACGAACGTAATGGCGGCGTTACGCATGATTGAAACACTCCAAAAAGAGAGAGAACTCCGAAAAGGTGAGCGCACCTACCAGACCACTCTCAGGGCCGCAAGCGGTTGCTTGACCCGGGGGCCGAGGGCGGCATATGGGCCCCCCCGTCTGGCCTTCGGGACAGCTCACTTCGGGGCCCACCATCGGGGTGGGATGCCGGGGAAGCGCCGGGGACGGATCGGGGTGGTCGCGCCCGTACCATTTCAAAGCGACCCGGAAAGCAAACGTTCATGTCCATCACCACTTCGAAGCTCGAGGCGAAGGCCCGTTCCAGCTCTGGCAAGGGCCCTGCCCGCCGCACCCGCATGGAAGGCCTCATTCCCGGCGTCGTCTACGGCAAGCACCTCGAGAAGCCCTTCAGCATCGCGCTCGACGGCAAGGCGCTGCGCGCGGCGATCGCCACCCCCAAGAAGCTGAACACGGTGATCGGCCTGATGGTCGACGGCCAGGAGCACACCGTGATGCTCAAGGACTACCAGATGGAGCCGATGACCAAGGAGCTGCTCCACGCCGACTTCATCGCGGTGAAGGAGAACGAGCAGGTCAAGGTGAAGATCCCGCTGCTGCTCGTGGGCAAGGCCATCGGCGTGCTCGAGGGCGGCATCCTCTCGCAGATGCGCCGCGAGCTCGAGGTGTGGGCGCTGCCGGCGGCGATCCCCCTGAGCATCGAGGTCGACGTGAGCGCGCTGAAGATCGCGGCCGCGCTGCACATCAACGACATCAAGCTGCCCGCGGGCATCACCGTGAAGGCGCACACCAACTTCACCATCGCCGTCGTCACGGCGCCGGAAATCGAGAAGGTGGCCGAGCCGGTGGCTGCGGTTCCGGGCGCGGCTCCTGCGGCTGGCGCGGCGGCTGGCGCGGCTCCTGCGGCGGGCGCGGCTGGCGCGGCTCCTGCGGCGGCGGGCGACAAGAAGGCCGAGGCCGCCAAGGCCCCTGCCAAGAAGTAAGTCGAACAGTCCGTCTCGAGTTTCTCAAAGGCGCCGCGTCGGGTTTTCCCGGCGCGGCGTCGTTATTTTGGCGGCGTGCAAGGTCGCGGTGGCGCCGAGGAAGAACGGCCAGTTGCACGAATGACGGGGGCGGCTACACAATGTCGGGCATGCGCGTGGTGAAGGGAAAAGTCGTCGGGAACACCGTGGTGCTCGAGGAACTCGTCCCCGAGGGCACCGCTGTGGACGTCGTGCTGCACGAGGCCGAAGACGGCGAGGACTTCGCCCTCAGCGAGGAGATGCGCCGCGAGCTGCGCGAGGCCTCGGGTTCGGCGAAGCGAGGTGAGTCAGTCGACATGGACGCGGTGTTGGCGGAAGCCGCAGCGATCCGGTAACCGAGTGCGCGTCCGCATGTCGAAGCAGGCACGCGCCGACGTGCTGTCGGCGGTGCAGTGGTGGCAGCGGAACGTGGGCGGCAGCCCGACTCACTTCTTGGCAGGACTGCGACACGCGCAGCAGCGGCTCTCGGCGACGCCCTTCGTCGGTGTCCCCGTTGTGGATGATGTGCTGCCCAATCTGCGGCGCTTGGCGCTGCTGCAGTCGAGATACTTCCTCTTCTACGAAGTCGACGAGTCCGCTGGCGAAGTCACCGTGCTGCGCGTCTGGCACATGAGTCGCGGGCGGCCGCCGAAGTTGCCGATGCGGTGAGCCGTTTCCGTTACTCCGCGCTTCGCCGCGTTTCCCGTTCGCTCCGCTCTCCCCCGGGTGCCCCAAATGATCAGTCCAGTTGTCATCGCGCTCATTGAGACAATCGCGTCCATCGAGATGGCGGACGAGGCCTCGATCAACCTGGACTTCTCCGTCGCGATCATGGAGCAACTCGCCCACGTCCTTCAGGCGCTACCTGACGAAGACCGTCGAGAATTCATCCGCGCGACGATGGAACTCGCGAGGGGATCGCCCGACAAGGCCCGAGCGAGCCTCATTCTCAGCATCCCGGAGTCCCTCGGCCTCAACCAGGCACCTCC
>VFKJ01001107.1 GCA_009885595.1 Myxococcales bacterium
AGAGGGGCTCGACCAGGGCCGCTGCGACTGGGGTGCGGTGCTCGGCATGACCCGCGGTTCCTGAGGATCGCTTCCACCCTCCCACCCACGGGCGTCCGCGGGTGGTCCACAGCAGCGCCACGCCCATCGCCACCCAGAGCGCGCCCCGCAACACCTCGAAGGGGAAGAGCTTGGGGTCAGCCGAGAGGATCGCGCGCATGTGCTCGAAGAAGGTGTCCTTGAAGATGCCGCCGTAGAACGCGCGCACCTCGGCGTTGGAGAAGGCCACGAAGTACCCCGCGAGGAAGAAGAGCACCGGGTAGATCACCGGGCTCAGGTGTGCGTGCGGTAGTGCACCAGCGCCTCGGCGGTCAGCCAGCCGCGCACCACGCTGCGCGCGAGCTCGATCTCCAGCTCTGGATCTTCGCGAACGACGGCGAACTTCAGCATGGCTCAGAGACCGGCACGCTCCGCCCGCCGCCTGCGACGGGAGAGCGCGGCCGCACCGACGAGCAGCCAGGTCCCGCCCCCCGCACTTCCCACGGTGGCGCAGGAAGGCACCGCGGGCTCCGGCGCGGGCTGGAGCCCGCTCGGCGCATCCACCGCGGGCCTCGTCACGCCTGCATCGACGGAGCTTGCGCCCGCATCGACTTCCCCCGGCGCTCCTCCTGCGTCCACCGGAGCGACCGGCGGGGGGACGGCCCAGACCCCCAGCAGGTCCACCACGAGGTGTGCGCGCACGCTGCTCACCACGCACAGCGCGCCTTGTCCCACGGCGGTCATCGAGAGCCCGCCCACCACCTGGTCGGCCTGGAAGTTCACCGTGGAGGTCGGCGGCGCCGCGCCCCCGCAGGGGAAGGCGGTGAGGTAGCCGTCAGCCGCGGCCGAGGTGACGGTGAGGTTGGCCACCACCGCGCCCACGTGCGCCGGCATGCCGGGCAGGGACTCAATGGGCAACTGCAGCACCTGCCCCGCTGCCACCCGCCCGGAGAACGGCGTGGTGGTCTGCCGCGTGTCGAGCAGCCGCTGCGGGAAGAGCGGCACGAACGAGAGCACCGCGGAGGAGGTGAGGTAGCCGGTCACGTCCACCACCACGTTCACCTCGGCGGTGGCGCTCAGGCACATGCCGTCTGCGCCCAGGCCCGACATCACCGCGTTGGACACCACCGCTCCGGCGACGAAGTTCACGCTCGAGGTAGAGGGCATCGGCGCGCCGCAGGGCCACACGGTGAGGTAGCCCCCCGCCGCCCCGGCGATGACGGCGAGGTTGGCGGCCACCGCCGTCGCTCCCGCCGGGGCCCGCACGTCCACCGCGCGGGTGACCCCCGCCCGCAGGGGTAGGGAAGGAGTGCGCGTGTCGAGCACCCGGGTGGGGCTGATGGGCTCGAGCCCGGAGCCGGTCGGGGCGAAGGCGCCGCTCAGATCCGCGATCACCTCCACCGCGGTGTGGGCGTTGAAGTTCACCCGGCCTCCCGACCCCAGCGCCACGGGCACGGCGTTGGCCACGACCTGACCTGCCCCGAAGTTGACGTTCGAGGTGGCTGGCACCGGCCGCCCCTCGGGGAACACGGTGAGGTAGCCCGGCACCTGGCGCCCCACCGTGACCACGTTGAGCCAGACCGCGCTCGCCCCCGCGGGCACGCCCGAGGTGGCCCAGTCGCTGAAGGCGCCGCTGCTGGTGAGGGACAGCGGGCCTTCGCTCGTCCCGTCGCTGCGCACCAACCGGGTGCTGTTCGCCGCGGTGCGGGTGTCGAACAGTCGGGCGGGCGGGAGCGGGGTGAAGCGCGTGGGCGCTGCCAGGGGCAGCACTGCGGGAAGGATGGCGCCGGGCACCGCGCTCGCCTGGGCCGGCTCTGGCGGGGCGAGCTGGGCTCCGCAGTGAGGCGCCGGCCCTGCGCCGCTGGCGAAGATGGCGAGGTGGTTGCGCACCACCCGCTCGCCCCCGGAGTCCGTGGGGTGATTGATCAGCTGATCATTCTTCCACAGCGTGCTGGAGCCGCCGCCGTCGAGCCCCATCGCGTCGTGCGCACCCAGCTCGCGGAAGACGTCGATCATCTCGTCGCAGGTCATGCCGATGCTGGCGGAGCTGCGGCCATCGGCGACGAGGAGGATCACCTTTCGCTTGTCCTGGGACAGCCCGATGGCCGTGCGCGGGTGGCGCAACCCCGGTGCGCACACGAAGCCCCCGGCAGAGGGCCCGTTGTCGTCGATGCCGTACTGAGGCACCCCCTCTGCCAGCAGCGTCCACCGGCCCCCCAGTTGCTCCGTCACCCAAGGCGCCGGGCCGGCGAGCTGCACGTGATCGGGGGTCATCTCCAGCCGGTTCGACCCTACCGAGAAGTTCCCGCTGTGCGTGGTGTCCGGGTACGGCCACGCCTGGCCGTTGCCCACGTTGAGCCCGAAGTCGTGGTCTGCGAAGTCGCCGTTGATCGCCAGCTGCGCCCCCACCAGGCGCCCGAAAGACGAGGTGACCCGGTTGCCTTCCCCTGGCCCTGAGACCCGGAAGCGGATGCCAGGAGCGCAGCTGTCGACCACCACCGCCCAGAAGACCACCGGCTGCGAGGTGGTGCGCTTGAGCAGCTGCACCCCGGGGTACGGGCTGCTCCACACGTCGGCCGACCGGGCTGGTAAGCCCGCAAAGACACAGAGAAAGAGGAGGGACCGGCCCATGCCAGAGTTATCGACCCCACCCCGGTCTCCTCATTCTCGATCCCCTGTAAGTCGCCTTGACGGCTCTCTCGGGGCTTGAGAGTCGGCGTCAGCTCAGCCGAACAGGTCCCGGCGCGCGCTCTCGGCGATGACCACCGCCGGGTGCCGCAGGTCCGGCTGGGCCTCACCCGGGGCCGAACTCGAGGCCGCCGATCTTCTCTGGCGCCGCGAGCTCGAGC
>VFKJ01000605.1 GCA_009885595.1 Myxococcales bacterium
CAGGTGAAGGTGCGGGCGGTGCTGCCGGTGGGCCAGGTGCGCACCGCCGAGGAGATCATCACCTCTCAGGCGACCATGAAGGAGGGCCAGCCGCTCGACTCGGAGTCGCTCTATTCCACCCAGGCCAACCTCTCGAACCTGGGCATCTTCCGCAGCGTGCAGGTGGAGATGCTCTCGCCCGATCGTCCCGAGGCGCTCAAGACGGTGCTGCTCAAGGTGCAGGAGCGGCCGCTGTTCTCAGGCGAGTTCTTCTTCGGTTACTTCTTCGCCGACGGCTTTCGCGGCGGCGTCGAGGGCTCGGTGAACAACATCGGCGGCCGGGCGATCACCCTGACGGGCCGGCTGCAGGGCAACCTCTTCTTCACCTCGTTCACCGCGCTCACCGGGCAGATCGATCTCTCGGGCCTGGCGCTCTACAAGCAGATGGGCTTCCGGGCGAACGTCTCTCTCGACGCACGCAGCGTGCTCCCGGCCCACATCGGGCTGCGGCTCGATCTGATCGGTGAGCGCGTCTTCCGCACCCAGTTCCGCTTCACCCGGGTGGCCGTGCTGCCGACGCTCGACTGGTCGACCAGCTTCAGCATTCCCGGGTTGGAGTGGATGCGCCCCAAGCTGTCCCTCGCGCTGCAGTACGAGCTCGAATACAGCTTCGTGGAGCGGGTGGGCAGCGCGCTCACCTCGGTGCCGCCCAGCAGCCTGGTGGACCAGGAGCGGCTGCGCTTCAACTTCGGCGAGTTCGCGCTGCACGGCGTGCGGCTCAACCCCACCATCGATCTGCGGGACAACGCGCTCAACCCCACCAGGGGGCTGCTGCTGCAGGGGGCGGCCGAGGTGACCGGGGCGCTCTTTGCCCAGGACGAAGAGCTCAACCCCGTGGTGGTGAACTTCCTGAAGGTGAGCGGGCTGGCCACCGGCTATCTCCCGCTCGCCGACCGCTTCGTGTTGGCGCTCTCGGCGCGTGGCGGGCGCATCTTCCCGCTGGCCAGTGGCTCAGCGACGCCGCCGGTGCGCCGCTTCTTCCTCGGAGGGGCCACCAGCGTGCGCGGCTTCAACGAAGATCAGCTGGTCGCCGAAGATCTTCGGGTGCAGTACCGCGAGGAGGTCGCCGACTGCCAGGTGCTGGCCGCCAAAGACGGCTGCTCCTCGGCGGCCAAGACGATCATCGCGGGCCGGCAGGTGCCTTCGCAGGGCGGCGAGCTCTTCGCGGTGTTCAAGGCCGAGGTGCGGTTCCCGGCGTTCAGCGTGCTCGACCTGGGGGTGTTCTTCGAGGCGGGAAACCTGTGGCTGTCCTTGCCCCACACGGTGGGCCCCTTCCGCCCGGTGGTGGGCGCGGGCGTTCGGTACACCACGGTGATCGGCGCGCTGGCGCTGGACGTCGGCGTCAACCTCGACCCAGATATCGTCATCAACGAGCCGCGCTTCGTGGTCCACTTCAACATCGGCGTCTTCTGAAAGGGGGCTTGGCTTCGATGTTCTACCGCCTGGTGCGAACGATCGTCTCGGTGACGCTGGGCATGTTCTACCGGGTCGAGGTGATCCGCCGGGTGGGCGACTTCGCGGGCCCGGTGATGTTCGTGGGCAACCACCCCAACAGCCTCATGGATCCGGCGATGGTGTTCATGATCACCGATCGCCAGGTGACCTTCCTCGCGCGTGAGCCGTTGTTCCGGGTGCCCGTGCTGGGGTGGATCTTGAGAGGGGTGGGCGCGCTCCCGGTGTACCGCAAGCAGGATCACCCGGGCCTGATGGAGAAGAACGAGGGCACGCTCGACGCCGCGGCGAACGCGCTGATCGGGCAGAAGGCGATTACGATCTTCCCCGAGGGAAAGTCGCACAGCGATCCGCAGATGTCGGACATCAAGACCGGGTGCGCGCGCATCGCGCTCAAGGTGGCCAGGGGCGGCCAGGCGCTGCGCATCATCCCCATCGGGCTGACCTACGCGCAGAAGCACCTCTTCCGCAGCAAGGTGCACGTCGAGGTCGGTGAGCCGATTTTGGTGCAGGCGGCCCCGAAGGAGCTCGCGGGCGAAGCCGAGCAGGAATGGGTGCGCGGGTTGACGAGCCGCATCGGCGAGGCGCTGCGCAACGTCACCATCAACCTGGAGACCTGGGAGGATCTCGACCTCATTCACACCGCCGATCGGCTCTTCGCGCTCCGCAACGGCTATCGGGAGAAGGACCCCGAGCGGCTGCGGCTCTTCGCGCGCGGCGCCTCGCTGTTGCGCTCGTTCGACCCGGAGCGCTTCGACGATCTGAAGGAAGACGTGTTGTCTTTCCACGCGCGGCTCGGGGTGCTCAGCGCTGACGCGGGCGATCTCGCGGTGAAGTTCGAGGAGCGGCCGGTGCGCACCTTCATCGCGCGCAACCTGCTCTCGATCGCCTTCGGGTTCCCGCTCTTCACGCTGGGGATGGTGCTGTTCTTCCTGCCCTATTACTTCCTCAAGGCGTTGGCCCTGGCGGCGCCCGTCTCGCGCGATCGGGTGGCTACGCTCAAGTTCGTCTCGGCGGTGATCATGGTGCCGCTGTGGTGGACGCTGCTCACCGCGGCAGGGTGGGCGGCCTGGGGCGTTCCGGGGATGGTGGTGCTGCTCACGGGCACCATTCCGCTGGCGGTGTTCACCCTCTACTTCCTCGAGCGGCGCCGCGCCG
>VFKJ01001240.1 GCA_009885595.1 Myxococcales bacterium
CCCCGCCGAGGAGGCGAGGGAGTCCGAAGCGCCTCCGCGGGCCGAACCTGCAGCGCCCCCGCCGCCCAGGCCGGGCCCCGCGAGCGCGCGCATGGAGCAGCGTCCTTCGCCCTCGCTGGCCCCGCCGGCGAGCGGTGGGGGGGGAGCGCCGTCGGCGACTGCGGCGGCGGTTCCCCAGAAGGGACCAGACCCGTACACCGGCCAGTTCAAGGACGTGATGGACGGGCTCAAGCGCGACCCCGCGAAGGCGCTCGCGCTCGCGCAGGGCTGGCACGAAGAAGCGCCCGGAGACCTGCTCGCGCTCGTCGCGCTCGGGGAGGCGCTGGAGAAGACGGGCGATCTCCCCACCGCGGCGCGCGCCTACGGCAGCATCATCGACCTCTTCCCCGCGCGC
This sequence comes from Myxococcales bacterium, assembly GCA_009885595.1. Classification (GTDB taxonomy): domain Bacteria; phylum Myxococcota; class Myxococcia; order Myxococcales; family Myxococcaceae; genus Archangium_A. The sequence continues at coordinate 395 of VFKJ01001240.1, forward strand.
GCTGATCTGCGGCGCTTCGCCGGCATTCGCCTCGAGCGGCTCGCGAACGGCCTCGACCTCGCGGCCGATTCCTTCGCCAAGGCCGCCGAGCAGCGCGCGGATCACCCCGCCAGCCACCGCCTGCTCGCCTTCTCCCTGGTGCGTGCCGGGAGATTCGAGAAGGCGTTCGAGGCGATCAGCGTGGGCGTGAAGCAGCAGTACCCGTCGGGGCGTTTCCTCGGGGTCGATCGCATCCTCCGCGAAGACGCCGGGCTGATCGCCGCGGCCTGGAGCAAGGCCGAGCCGAAGCGCAAAGGCGAGATCGCGCAGAAGCTCGCCGCGATCGGCGGCGTCACCGAGAACGCGCCCTCGCTGCGCTTCGTTCTCAACTGGGAGACCGACGCCAACGACGTCGACTTCCACATCTACGACGGCAAGGGCGGCCACGCCTTCTACTCGTCGAAGGTGCTGCCCTCGGGCGGCGAGCTCTACGCCGACGTCACCACCGGCTACGGCCCCGAGTGCTTCACCATCCGCCTGCCGAAGGGAAAGCGCGCGGCGCCGTACACCTTGCAGGCGCACTACTACTCCATCGGGCCGATGGGGGCGGGCATGGGCAAGCTGGAGATCATCGAGCACGACGGCGAGGGCGGGCTCAGGTTCGAGCAGCGCCCGTACGTGGTGATGGTGAACCAGGCCTACGTCGACCTGGGCATCGTCAAATGACACCTGTCTCCAGAGCGGAAGAACGCAGTTCCTCCGGCTCTGTGCTAGTCGCACCTGCGTATGCAGCTGCCTGAAGAGCCGACTTTGTTGCAGACGGTGCTGGTGACCTCGCCCCTGGGTGATGACGTGGAGCTCGCGTGGGCCTTCGCGCTCTTCTGCGGGCTCTTCGAATCGAAAGCGCACGACGACTTCGTGCGCCTCGCCACTGAGAAGGCGGGCGATGCGTTGGCGATGGCCGACGCGCTGCTCGACGTCGCCACCGCGCGCGGTGAGCTGGTCGATCGCGACCAGGGGCTCGCGGACCGGCTGTGGCAGTACTTCCAGGTCGGCAAGTCGCTCGAGCCCGAGCCTGACGAAGGCACGCAGCCCGGGCTCACCTTGCCCGTCGAAGGCGGATAGCGGAGCCGTTTGTAGGCTTTGCACGCCGGTGTCGGGTTCGACTCCTGAGCCGCCATCGCTATGGTCCGGTCACCTTTTTCCAGGGAGGGCCGACCCATGAGCGAGCCGAAGCGCACCAGCAAGCTGCCGTGGTTTCTGTGGGTGGTGACGCTCGCGGCGGCGATCGCCACGGGGTGGTGGGCGATGCAGCGGCTCGAGGAGCTGAAGGCCTCGCGCGCCGAGGCGGTCGACGCCCTCGAGCTCGCCTCGAAGAAGACGGCCGACTGCCAGAAGGACCTGGAGGCAGCGAACACGAAGGCGGCGGACCTCGGCAAGGAGCGCGAGGCGCTGGCAGCCCGGGCGGCGGAGCTCGAGAACAAGGCCAGCGAGCTGACCACCACGCTCACGCAGCGCGAGGAGGAGCTGGCGCGGCTGACGGCCACCTACAAGTCGCTCGAGGACAAGATGTCGGCGGAGATCAAGCGCGGCGACGTGAAGCTGTCGCAGGGCGAGGGCCGCATCCAGGTCGACCTGGTGGACAAGGTGCTCTTCGAGTCCGGCCAGGCCGAGGTCTCGCCGCGCGGCGAGGAGGTGCTCACGCGGCTGGGAGGCATCTTGACGGGCGTGGAGGACCGCCAGATTCAGATCAGCGGCCACACCGACGACTCGCCCATCACGCTGCCGGAGCTCAAGGCGAAGTTCGCCACCAACTGGGAGCTCTCGACGGCGCGCGCGGTGAACGTGGTGCGCTTCCTGGTGGAGAA
>VFKJ01000003.1 GCA_009885595.1 Myxococcales bacterium
GGCACGCACGAGCCCGACTGGCACGTCTCGCCGCGCACGCAGTCGGCGTCCGTCTGGCACACCGGCGTCAGCGCCACGCACTGACCCGAGGCGCAGACTTGCCCGCTGGCGCACTGCGCGTTCGAGGTGCAGCCGGTCGACACCGGCGCGCACACCCCGGCCTGGCACACGTTGCCCGCGGCGCACTGCGCGTTCGAGGTGCACTGCGGAGGAGGCGCGCGCACGCAGGTGCCGCTGCTGCACACCTCGCCCGTGGCGCAATCGGCGGTGGACTGGCAGCCGGGCGCCTGCTGCACGGCCTCCACGTCGCCGCTGAAGCTGCCCACCCAGCGGCCGCCGAGGCCGCCTGCCTGGGTGAACGTCACCGCGCCGCCCGTCGCCAGGTGCGTGGGATCTCCGGTCTGCGCGTCGAACAGGCCCGCGAAGTAGTGGACGTTGTCGATCGGGTGCGAGCCCACGGTGAAGGGCACGTCAGCGATGATGGCGAAGAACGACGTGGGGCTGCCCATCAGGTCGCCCACCATCACGTAGTGCAGCGTCGGCTGGCTGGAGGCGTCCACCACGCCCAGCGCCGCGTTCCCGCCGGTAGTGGAAGGCGCCACGGTGAAGCTGCCGGTGCCGGGCGTGAAGTTGCCAGGCGAGTTGGCGTCGACCACGGGTGCATCGAAGGTGGCGGTCGCCGCCAGTCCGCTACCACCGAGCGCCTGCCGCGCCTGCGACTTGACGCTCTGCGTATTGGGCCTCGCCAGCGTGGGCCCGTTGCCGCTGGTACAGCCCGCCGCGGCCAGCGCGAGCAACACGAATCCCCACGACGTCGTCGTTCTCATTTTCTGCCCCTCTGAATTGGTGATTGCGCGAGCCCCCCCGGCCTCCCAGCGACTCGCGGGCTGTCTGTCTCAGGAGCGGGTGTCGGCATTCATGCGCAGGGAGAATTTTCCTGTCGACTAGTATCTGGCGCGCAGATGAACCTCTCCCGCCCCTCGGCCCTGGCCCTGCTCTTCTTCTCCGGGGCGACGGGGCTCATCTACGAGTTCTGTTGGTCCAAGCGGTTGGCGAACTGGTTGGGAAATACCGGCCAGGCGCACGCCATCTTGCTGGCGACGTTCATGGGCGGGCTGGCGTTGGGCGCGTGGTTGTTCGGGCGCCGCGCGGATCGCTCGAAGCGTCCGCTGGCGTTGTACGGCGTGCTGGAGCTGGGCGTCGGGGTGCTCGCCCTGCTCTTCCCCACGATGCTGGAGCTGGCGGGCTCGCTCTACGTCTCGGTGGGGAGCGCGGGGGGAAACTCGGCGCGGCTGGTGCTGGCCGCGGTGACGGTGCTGCCTCCGACGTTGCTGATGGGCGGCTCGCTGCCGGCGATGACGCGCGCGCTCACCAAGAGCCTGTCCACGGCGAAGGGCACGCTGGCGTCGCTGTACGCGGTCAACTCGCTGGGCGCGGCGGTGGGCAGCCTGCTCGCCGGCGTCTTCTTCGTGCCGGTCGCCGGGCTCGCGGTGACCGAGCGCTTCGCGGTGTTCTTCAACCTGCTGGTGGGGGTCATCGCCATCCTCGGCTCTCGCGCGCAGGCGACCCAGGCCGCCGAGCCCGCGGAAGAAGCGCAGCAGCGCGTGTACACGCAGACCGCGGTGAAGGCGGTGCTCATCGGCACCGCGCTCTCCGGCTTCACCGCGATGCTCTACGAGGTGACGTGGATTCGCCTGCTGTCGATCATCATCGGCGGCACCTCGTACGCGTTCACCTTGATCCTCTCGTGCTTCATCTTGGGCATCGCGCTGGGCAGCTTCTGGATCGCGCGCAGGGCCGAGGGTGATGCGCTGCGCCTGTTCGGCTGGCTGCAGCTGGCGCTGGTGGTGGTGGTGTGCCTCACCATTCCGCTCTACCGGCGCATGCCGTTCTTCTTCTTCGAGCTCACGCAGCTGCTGAGGCCGGACGACTCGTGGGGCGTGTACCTCTTCCTCACCTTCCTGTTCTGCGCGCTGCTGCTCATTCCGCCGACGGCGTTGATGGGCGCGAGCTTTCCCCTGGGCGCGCGGGTGGTGATGCGCAGCAAGGACAGCGTCGGTGGCGAGGTCGGGCGGGTGTACCTGTTCAACACCATCGGGACGATCCTGGGCTCGCTGCTGGGTGGGCTGGTGTTGTTGCCGCTCATCGGGCTGGAGGGGAACTTCGCGGTGGGGTTGGTGGCCAACCTGGTGGCCGCGGCGATCTGCCTCTCTGTTTCCCTCACCCCCGCGGGGGAGAAGGTCAGGGTGAGGCGCGGTGCGCTCGTTCCACTCGTCGCGGTCGCCGCGCTCGTCGTCTTCAGCACCGTCACCACGCGCGGCTGGGCGACCTTCATCTCGCAGGCCGGCCGCTACCGCGAGTGGCACGGCCACTTCACGAAGTTCGCCAGCTTCGAGAAGCAGGCCCTCGCGCGCGCAGAGTCGCTCTTCTACTCGGACGACGTCTTCGCCTCGGTGATGGTGGCGCAGCAGAAGGGCACGCACCGCTTCCTGAGGATCAACGGCAAGGCCGACGGCTCGAACGGCCGCGGCGATCTCGACACCCAGACGCTCGCCGCGCACCTCGGCGTGCTCACGCACCCGGGGATGGTGAAGAAGGTGCTGCTGGTGGGCATCGGCGCCGGCATCACCGCGGGCTCCCTGCTCGCGCACGGCGTGGAGCGGCTGGACGTGGTGGAGATCAGCCCCGCGGTGCTCGAGGCGGCGAAGCTCTTCGCCAAGGACAACCGCGACGTCTTCGACGATCCGCGCTGCCACGTTCACATCGAAGACGCGCGCACGTTCCTCACGCTCTCGCCGGAGAAGTACGACCTGATCGTCAGCGTGCCGAGCAACCCCTGGGTGACCGGCGTGTCCGGGCTCTTCTCGCGCGACTTCTTCCGGGTGGCGCGGGAGCGGCTCGCGCCGGGCGGGCGCATGGTGCAGTGGATTCACACCTACGAGTCGAACGAGGCGCTGGTGCAGTTGGTGGTGCGCACGCTGCGCGACAGCTTCGAGCACGGCACCACCTGGCTGGGCGCGGCCGACATGTTGCTGGTCGCCAGCCGGGAGCCGCAGGTGATCGAGCCCGAGGTGATGGCCAGGCGCATGGCCGCCCCGGCGGTCGCGGAAGACCTGAGGCGGCTGGGCATCACCCGCGTCTCCACCCTGCTCGCGCGCCAGGTGCACTCCGACGAGGGCCAGCTCGCGTTCGCGGGCGTGGGCAAGGTGAACACCGACGATCACAACGTGCTCGAGTACCTCTCGCCCATCGCGTACTTCATGTCAGGCGAAGCGGTGTCGCTGTTCGACGAGCGGACCAGCGGGGGCAGCGGGCTGGCGTTCACCGGGTACGCGAACACCAACCCCCTCGACGGCGCGGCGTGGGAAGAGCTGCACGCGACGCTGCGCCACGTGCACGGCGAGTCAGACCCCCTGCTGCGCTCGGTCGCCGAGCGCTGGCTTGCGACCTCGGCCGGTGAGTACGCCCCCACCCTCGCGCTCGCCCGCTCGCAGCTGGCGCAAGACGATCTCTCCGCCGCGGTGCAGACCCTGACGTCACAGGTGACCGCGGCCAACCCGAGCGCAGAGGTGATGACGCTCTATCTCCAGGCGGTGGCCCAGCTGCGCGCCCAGAGCGGCAGCCTCTTCAATCCGTCTGCGATGAGCGTGGAACTGCAGCGCGCCCGCGAAGTGCTCAGCAAGAACCCGAACTACACCGAGCTCAGCGAAGCGATCGACGCGCTCACGCCCTGAGCCCGGTCATCCCGAGCGCGGTCGAGGGACCTCAGCGCTTCACCAGCTGCTGCAGGGCCGCGAGATCCCGCTCCGTCTGCGCGGACTTCCCGAAGTACGAATCGGTGATCGGCTGCGTCGTCCCGTTGGCCAGCACGAACGCGAGCCGCACCGAGCGGCCCCGGGGCTTGCGTTGCAGCTCGACGCCGCGCACCTCGGCGAGCGCCACGCTGAAGTTCTTCGTCTTGAACGGCCACCGCGCGGAGACGAGCTCGAGGTTCTGTCCCTCGACCCTGATGTCGACCCGCCGCAGGGCGATCGACAAGAGCAGCCCTTCGAACGCGGCGAACACGAGCAGCCCGAACACCCCGCCTGCGTCCGCGAAGCGCTCGGGCGCCATCACCACGCCGGGGAGAACGATGAGCGACAAGAACACCATCGACGCGAAGACCACCAGGCGCGGTGCGGGACGGTGAACGAGCACGCGCCGAAGCGTAACCGTTCTTCCTTGCGTTCGGAGCGCAGTCGAAGGACGAGACGGCATGCTCTTCCGCTTCGTCATCCTGGCGGTGACGGCCTCCTGCGTGGCCGGCTGCTACGAGTGCAACCTCGAGAACTGCAAGGACGGCTGCTGCAGCGCCGAGGGCGTCTGCATCGTCGCGCCCACCAATAACAAGGAATGTGGGCTCGGCGGCCTGCTCTGCCAGGACTGCACCGAGAAGGTCGGCTTCACCTGCCAGCAGAGCCAATGCAAGTCACGGTGCAGCGCGCTCACCTGCGACGGCTGCTGCACGCCGACCGCCACCTGCATCAGCCACCGGACGATGAACGCGCTCTCCTGTGGCCCGCGCGGGGAGGCCTGCGTCTCGTGCGGCACGAACCGCACCTGCCAGGTGACGGCGAGCACCATGTCGGGCAAGTGCTGTGGCCAGCCGGGATACGCGTGCAGCGTCTCGTATGACTGCTGCACCGGCCTCACCTGCCGGCCCGCGGGCAACGGAGGCCTCACGTGCCAGTGAGAGCCCTCGTCCTCGCGGCGCTGCTCCCCACCGTCGCGCTCGCGGACTGGGGTGACTCGTTCACGCAGCCGAAGCTGGAGACCCTGCTGGGCGGCAGGGACTTCAAGGTGCTGGTCGCC
>VFKJ01001169.1 GCA_009885595.1 Myxococcales bacterium
AGCAGCCGGGGTTCTCCTTCCTGGCGGACCTGCAGGTGCTGCGGCACGACGTGAGCTACCTGCGGCAGGACCCGGGGTTCGATCCGGCCGCTCCCTCGACCCTGATCAATACGGTCAACAACGTGCCGGCGCCCTTCCTGTTGCCGTTCTTCGCGGCGAGCTACGGCTTTCCGCTCGCGGGCAGGACCTTCACGGTGGGCCTCGGGCTCTTCGCGCCTCCTTCCCAGGGTAAGTACAACTACCCAGCGCCCAGCTACGAGAAGGACGCGATGAACAAGTACGTGGAGAAGGCCAACCGCTTCGCGCCACAGCGCTACGCGTTGATCAGCAACGACATCGTCATCGCCTACCCCACCCTCACGCTGGCCTACGACATCCACCCGATGTTTCAGGTCGGGGTGTCGGCGCAGCTCACCGTCTCGAACTTCGCCCAGTCGCAGACGATGTACGGGGGCGACGCGTTCAACGACAACCCGCAGGAGCAGCTGCGGGAGAACCCCGACTACGACGCCACCGTGGCGATCGACCTGCCGGGGCAGATCGGCTTCACCGGAATCCTGGGGTTGATGTTCCACCCCACGGACTGGCTCTCGTTCGGCGCCTCGGTGCGGCCTCCGATTCCCTTCAAGTCGCGCGGGAAGATCACCGTGGATCTCCCCAAGTTCTTCACCGACTCCGGCGCGACGGTGGTGGGCGCGAACGGCGGCTCCTGCGCGAGCGCTGACCAGCTCGAAGCGATCAACTGCGAAGCGGAGCTGGTGATGACCATGCCGCTCGAGCTCAAGTTCGGCGCGCGGCTGCTCCCGATCGAGAACCTCGGCATCAACGTCGACTTCATCTACCAGGGGTGGGACTCGATTCAGCAGCTGCTGCTCACGCCGCAGGGCGTGAACCTGAAGGCGAACCCGGGCGCGGAGCCGGTGGCCATCGCGGCCTTCGGCGTTCCCAAGCAGTGGAGGGCGACCTGGAGCGTGCGGCTGGGCGCCTCGTACCGCATCTTCCAGTACCTCTCGGTGTCCCTGGGCGCGATGTACGAGACGGGAAGTTGCTGCAAGACCCTGGAGGGCCAGCAGGCCAGCGAGACCAGGACGTACTCGGTCGATTGGACCCACCCCTCTCGCTTCATCTTCACCGGCGGCGTCACTGGCCACGTGGGGCCCATCGAGGTGATCGTCGGGGCGATCTTCACGCCCACCGTCACCACGGTGGTGGAGGACAGCATCGTCGCGCGCGGCCAGACCAACCCGGACATCGCCGCGGGCGTGGTGGGCAACGGCATCTACACCTCGGGCGCGTGGGGCATGAACTTCGGCCTGCGCGGGCACTTCGGGGCCGACGCTCCGGAGAAGAAGCCGCTGGTCGGTCCGAAGGAGCAGTAGGAAAAGGAGCCTGTCCCCTTTTCCTTACGCGGGCTCGCGGTAGCGCAGGGTGATCACGCTCATCTCGGGATCCGAGTTGATGCGCGGTAGCCGCGTTCCCTTGCCGAAGCCCATGCCGCGGTTCACGTAGAGCTGGTTACCGCGCACGGTGTACGCGCCGCGGAACCAGGGCTGGCCGGCCGCCTGGTAGATGCCCTTGGTGAGCTTGGGCACGTTCCACTGGCCTCCGTGCGTATGGCCCGAGAGGCACAGCACGTCATCCCAGGCCGGGAGGTTCTTCGCGCACGAGGGGGTGTGGGTCAGCACCAGGCGCGAGGCCTTGCCCGCACCGCGGTACGCCTTCTCCACGTCGTCGTTGCGGGTGGTGCTGTCATCGACGCCGATGACGTTGAAGTCGACTCCCCGGAGTCTGAGCGAGGTGTTCTCGTTCTGCAGCACGTTCACGCCGATGCGCTCGAGGCTGTCGTGGAGGGCGGCGGGGCCGCTCCAGTAGTCGTGGTTTCCCAGCACCGCCACCCGGGGCGCCCTGATCGGCTCGAGGAGCTCCGGCACGCGCGAGAGGGGGTCGCGCTTGTTGGTGACGTAGTCGCCCGTGAGCACCACCAGGTCGGGCGCGAGCGCGTTGGCTTCCCGGATCGCCGAGATGATCCGCCCATCGGGCACGCCGCTGCCGATGTGGAGATCCGACAGCTGCACGATGCGCAGCCCGTCGTGCGCGGGGTCGAGGCTGGTGAGGAACACCTCGACCTCGTTGACCTCGTAGTACTCCGAGGCGATGAGCCTGCGGTGCGCGCTCGCGGTCATGGGAGCGAGGGCGGACGCGGCGAGGGCCTGGAGCATGCGGCGGCGGGTCAGAGCGGTCATGGCACCTGCGGGGGAAAGAGGACCGCGGAGGAAAGAACGTTGGGGCCCCAGGGCGCAACCCCACCTGCCCAACCCGCCTGGCCCGTCTTGATTCCCCCCGGAAGGCGATCAGCGCGTCACGCCCGAGTCGTTCCGCCAGGCCTCGAAGCGTCGCTGCAGGGCGGTGCGCTCCTTCGCCGGCAGCCGCCCCACCTTTCCCTCCACGAAGCGCAGCACCTCTTCGGCGTCTTCGTCCTCCGGGTCGTCGAGCAGCGCCAGCTCGAGGTGTTCGCGCGCCTCCTCCAGCCGGCCCAGGCGCTGGAGCGAGACCCCCAGCAGGGTCTGACCGAGCGGCACCAGCGGGTCGAGGGCGGTGGCGCGCTCGAGCTCGACCACGGCGTCCTCGGTGAGCTTGTTGGTGGCCAGCCAGTTTCCGAAGCCGGCCAGCGCCGAGGCCTTCGGTGAGGGGCCCAGCCACTGCCGGTACACCTCGGCCGCCTCCTCGAGCCGGTCCTGCCGTTCGAGCAGCGAGATGAGCGCCTCGGCGGTGTCGCGCGCGTTGGTCTGGGCCAGCTGATCCCTCAGCAGCTGCTCGCGGCCGACTTCCTTGAGCGTCCTCGCGTGGCGGTGCTGCTCGCCCACCCGCTGCGCGTCGGCGTCACGGCCGGCGTAGGCGTACTCGCGCTGGAGCTCGGCCGCGAGCGACTCACTGCCCGGGGCGGCCTGGAACTTCGACTCCAGGGCCTCGAGCTTGAGGCGCGCCACCTTGCCCTGCGTCGACTCGCCGCTGCTCGAGCTGAGCAGCCACGGCAACCCGAGCACCGAGCTCATCAGCAGCACCTCGAACACCCCGATGCGGATCAGCACTCGCAGGCGGTGCGCCTTCCACTCGTCGAACTCCTCCAGGTCGGAGGGAGGCGGCAGCGCCGGTCCCTCGACCACGAAGCTCTTCGCCGCCAGGTCGGCGAGGGTGCGTTGATCAGGCCGGCCCAGGGCGATGACGTGGCCGATGGCCGCGATGCAGAGCGCGCCTGCGCTGGCGACGGTCATCACGCCGGCGAGCACGGGAGGGGTGGCGCTGCTGCCCACGCCGTATCGGAAGGCGATGAGGCTGCTGATGATGGTGAAGAGCCAGGCGGCGGGGAAGAAGCCGCGCCCCAGCAGCTCGCGGAAGAGCAGGTTCGCGAGGTCGATCGCGTGCCCCTGCTTGCCCACCAGCTCGAGGCCCATGATGTGGAGCCCGAGCGTGCGCTTGAGGAAGGCGAGCGGCACCACCGCGTAGCCGACCATCACCGCCAGCACGCCCCACATGGGGAGCACCACGCCGCGGGTGAGCAGGGGGATCGCGAAGGCGATGCCGGAGAGCACCGCGATGAAGACCGCGTCGATGAGCCCGGCGACGACGCGTCTGGGCAACGGGGCGGGGCGCGGCGTGAAGTTCATCGGCTGCGCAGCATACTCACGGCGCGCCATGTCCTCCCTCTCCCCCGCAGGGGAGAGGGGCGGGGTGAGGGGATGACTCTGTCGCCTTCACTGATCCAGCTGCGCGGCTGGCAGGCTCAGCTCGACTTCCACTCAGTGTGCACGGCCACTCCGGGCTGGTCGTTGCGCTCGTAGGTGTGGCTGCCGAAGTAGTCGCGCTGAGCCTGGATGACGGCGGCCGTGCCACGCGCGGTGGTGAGGGTGTCGTACCAGCTCAAGGAGACCGCGAGCCCAGGGGCTGCGAGGCCGGCGCGCGCGGCACCGGCGACCACGCGACGCCATGCGGGCAGGCGCTTGGCGAGATCCGCCACGAACGCCGGAGTGAGCGCGAGCAGATCAGACTTGTCCTTGAACGCGGCCATCACGCGCTGCAGGAACGACGCGCGGATGATGCAGCCCGCCGTCCAGATGCGCGCCACCTCGCTCAGGTTGGTGCCGTAGCCGAACGCCTCGCTCGCGGCCTGCAGCATCGCGAAGCCCTGCGTGTAGCTGGCGATCTTCGAGGCGTAGAGCGCGTCGGCGAGATCGTTGACCGAGACGCCCTCGAGCTTTCCACGCGCCGGCTGGTGCAGTCTCTCCGCGCGCACCCGGGTGTCCTTCGCCGAAGAAAGCAGCCGCGCATCCACCGCGGTGGCGATGGTGGGAATCGGTACGCCGAGCTCACTGGCGGCGACGACCGTCCACTTGCCGGTGCCCTTCTGGCCCGCCTTGTCGAGGATGGCGTCGACCAACAGCCCGCCCGATGTCTCCTTCACGCGGAAAATGTCCGCGGTGATCTCGATGAGGAACGACGCCAGGTCACCGCGATTCCAGTCGGAGAACGTATCGGCCACCGCGTTCGGAGCGAGGCCCAGGCCGTCCCGCAGCAGCGACGCCGTCTCGGCGATCAGCTGCATGTCGCCGTACTCGATGCCGTTGTGCACCATCTTCACGAAGTGCCCCGCCGAGCCCGCGCCGCAATAGGTGACGCACGCGCCCGACTCCGAGCGCGCGGAGATCGCCTCGAGCACCGGCTGCAGCCGCTTCCACGACTCCACGTCGCCGCCGGGCATGATCGCCGGCCCCAGCAGCGCACCCTCGGCGCCGCCCGACACCCCCATGCCCACGAAGCGCCACGGCCGTCCCTTCGCGCGCGCGAGGCGGCGATCAGTGTCGGTGTAGAGGCTGTTGCCGGCGTCGACCACCAGGTCGCCTTCCTCCAGCATCGAGTCGAGCTCTTCGAGCACCGCGTCCACCGGCTTGCCGGCGTTCACCATCAGGATGATGCGGCGCGGGCGCTCGAGCCGCTCCATCAGCTCCTTGTAGGTGGTCACCACGTCGAGCTTCGCCTCGGGGTGCGCAAGGGCGAGCTCCTGCGCCACCTTCGTGGTGCGGTTGTAGGCGGCGACCTTGAGCCCCCGGCTGGCGAAGTTGCGGGCGAGGTTTGCGCCCATCACGCCCAGGCCGATCACTGCGACGTCGTTCGAGCGGTTCGTCATGGAGTCTCTTTCGTGGAGGTCAGCTGTTGATCCGTCACCACCGTCACCGCGCCCAGCCGCGCCGCGGGAATCGTCGGGTCGCCTTCCAGCAACCGGCGCAGGGCGTCGCGCTTGCGTTCTCCCATCGCCACGATGATCCGCTCCAGGCCCGGCCTCGCCAGCACCGGCAAGCTGAGCGTCACGCGACTCGAGGGCGGCTTGGGTGAATCACTCACCGCCGCCACCGGCGCGCTGCTCTCGAGCGCTGGGTGCCCCGGGAACAACGAGGCCACGTGACCGTCCTCTCCCAGCCCCAGCAGCGCCACGTCGAGCGCGCCTTCGAAGTCGCGGGTGAAGGCTTCGCTGCTGCGCGCCACCGCCGCCTCCGGCGTCTCTCCATCGAGCACCAGCGCGAGCTCGAGGGCGACCCCCAGCGGACCACCCCGCAGCAGCTCGCCGCGGTTGGAGGCGGCGTCACGCAGCGGCACCACCCGCTCGTCGACCCAGGTGAGGAGCAGCGCGCTCCACAGCTCGGGCGCGAGCACCTCTCGAGCCAGGCGCAGCGCAGCGACCGCTGAGCCGCCTGGAATTCCCAGCCTCACCGCTCTCTTCTGCGAGAGGCTGCGCAGCGCCCCCGCGAGGAGATCGGCCGCGGTCTCCAACGGGCGCTGGGTGATCACCAGGTTGACCTCAGCCACGGGTCCAGCCTCCTTCGCAACCGTGGAAGAGATCCATCGACTCTTCCGGACCCCAGGTGCCGGCGGGGTACTCGAGCAGCGGCGTGCTGCCCTCGTTCCACGCGGTGTGGAGCGCGTCGGCGAAGGACCAGCTCGCTTCGATCTCGTCGCCGCGGAGGAACAGCGTGGCGTCGCCCAGCAGCGCGTCGAGCAGCAGCCGCTCGTAGGCCGGCGGTGACTGGCTCTTGAAGGTGTCCTGGTAATCGAAGCTCAACGCCGCGGGCGCCATCACCATCGCGGGCCCGGGCCGCTTCACCCCGAACGAGAGCCCGATGCGCTCGCGGGGCTGCAGCGAGAGCGAGAGCACGTTGGGCCGCACCTGGCAGAGATCTCCCGCGCGCAGCTTCTCGCGGAACTCGTCGTCGCTGATGCCGTCAGGCCGGTTGAAGAGCTGAATGGGCGGCGTGCGGAACTGCACCTGCACCTCGGTGAAGCGGGTGGGCAGGCGCTTGCCGTGGCGCAGGAGAATCGGCACGCCCGCCCAGCGCCAGGTGTCGATCTCGCAGCGCACCGCCACGTAGCTCTCGGTGGTCGAGCCGGCCGCCACGCCCTCTTCCTGCAGGTAGCCGGGCACCTTCTCCCCCCGAATGGTGCCCGCGGTGTAGCGGGCGCGCACCGAGTCCTTGCCCATCGCCTTGCGCGAAGGGGGCCGCAGCGCCTCGAGCACCGCCACCTTCTGCGCGCGCACCGACTTCGCGTCGAGCGACGAGGGCGGCTCCATGGTGACCATGGCGAGCACCTGCAGCATGTGGTTCTGCATCATGTCGCGCAGCGCGCCGGTCTCGTCGTAGTAGGCGGCGCGGCCGCGCTCCATGCCGAGCTCTTCGGCGACGGTGATCTGTATGAGCTCGACGTGCTGGCGATTCCACAGCGGCTCGAAGATGGCGTTGTGGAAGCGGAACCCCAGGATGTTCTGGACCGTCTCTTTCCCCAGGTAGTGATCGATTCGGTAGATCTGAAACTCGCGCAGGTGGTTGTGCAGGTGCTGGTTGAGCTGCACCGCGCTCCTCAGGTCGTGACCGAAGGGCTTCTCGATCACCACCCGCCGCCACGCGACGTCGTCACCTTCGTGCGCTTCGAGCAGGCCCGCCCCTGCGAGCCGGTGGATGGCGTCCGCGAAGAGCGCGGGCTTGAGCGAGAGATAGAAGAGCCGACCGGTCTGCTTCCCCCCAGGCAGCCCGTCGAGGTGCTCCGCCAGGCGCTTCACGTCGGCGGCCACGTTCACGTCGCCGCGGCAGTAGCTGACGTTCGCTTCGATCTTCGACCACGTTTCCAGCAGCTCTGGTGGCAGCGCGGCGCGCACCTCGGTCCGGTACCCCTCGCTGGTCTTCTCCGCGCGGGACATGCCGATCACCTGGAAGCCGTTCGCCGGCTGGGCCTTCGCGGCGAGCCCGCACAGCGCGGGGATGAGCTTGCGCAGCGCCAGATCACCGGTGGCTCCGAAGATGACGATGTGTGAGGGCGAGGTCAGGGGCCGCTCCGGGTGAAGGGGAAGGGCGGACGATACCCGCTGCGGCGCCGATGGCACGCGCCGAGGGCGTGCCAGGCCGCAGGGGAGAGGGAGCACTGCTCGTTCGTTCCTTGCCCGGAACAGTCGGCCCAGTTACGCGTACCGCCCACATGGATCCGAACGTGCCCACGCCGCAGACCCCGTACGTCCCCCCGACGCCTCCGCCGGTGAAGAAGGGCGGGCTGGGCGCCGGGCTCATCCTGGCGCTCGGGTGCTTCGGGTTCCTCGCCCTGGGCTTCGCCGGCATCGTGGTGCTCGCCGCGATCAGCGGCAACGAAGGCGGCGGCGCCGTCGAGGACAAGTCGGTGCTGCGCATGAGGCTCTCCGGCGGCACGCCCGAGTACGTGCGCACCAGCGGGCTCGACGAGCTGTTCGGCGGCGAGCCCGTCACCGTGCGCCAGCACGTGTTCAATTTGGAGAAGGCCGCCGCCGACAAGCGCATCAAGGGCGTGATGCTCGAGCTCGGCCCCCTGGAAGGCACCGGCTGGGCGAAGGTCGAGGAGCTGCGCGACGCGCTCATCGAGTTCAAGAAGAGCGGCAAGTTCGTGGTCGCCTTCAGCGAGTACCTCGCCGAGAAGGAATACGCGCTCGCGCTGGGCGCCGACGTCATCGTGATGCCCAAAGACTCGTGGTTCGAGTTCAACGGCCTGGCCACCGACATCAGCCACTACCCCGGCCTGCTGGAGAAGCTGGGCATCGAGGTGCAGTACTTCCGCTACGGCAAGTACAAGTCGGTGTCCGGCGAGCAGACCGGCCGCACCGCCTTCACCGAGCCCGTGAAGGAGATGATCCGCCAGAACATGGACGTCACCTTCGGCCACTTCGTCGACGCGGTGGCCAGCTCGCGCAAGCTCGAGCCTGAGAAGGTGAAGGCGCTGATCGAAGAGGGCCGCACCAAGTCCGACTGGGCCTTCGAGCAGAAGCTCATCGATCAGCTCGGCTACCAGGACGAGGTCGAGGCGCTCTTGCGCAGCAAGCTGGGCGTCACCGACGAGACGGAGAAGATCCACTACGTCTCCGCCAATCGCTATCGCAACGTGGACGCCACCGAGGCGGGGCTGCCCGACGGGAAGAACACCATCGCGCTGGTCTACTCGGTGGGCCTCATCGTCGCGGGCAAGGGCAGCGATGATCCGTTCGGCGGCGACTCCACTCAGGGCAGCGAGCCGTTGATCAAGGCGCTGCGCAAGGCCGCCGACGACACCGAGGTGAAGGCGATCATCATGCGCGTCGACTCTCCGGGCGGCGCGGGCCTGGGCTGCGATTACGTGCGGCGCGAGGTCGAGCGCGCGCGCGCGAAGAAGCCGGTGATCGTCTCGATGAGCGACGTCGCCGCTTCGGGTGGCTACTGGGTGGCCATGGACGCCACGGCCATCGTCGCGCAGCCCACCACCGCCACCGGCTCCATCGGCATCTACACGGTGGTGCCGAACCTGGGCGGGCTCTACGACAAGCTCGGGCTCAACAACGAGACCTTCAAGGTGGGCGAGCACGCCGACATGTTGATCGCCGCGCGCAGGTTCACCGAGACCGAGGCGAAGCAGTGGGACACCGATCTCTTCGCCTCGTACAACCGCTTCGTCTCGCTGGCCGCCGCCGGCCGCAAGATGGACCCCGAAAAGATGCAGGACCTCGCGCAGGGCCGCACCTGGATGGGCTCGCAGGCGAAGGAGAACGGCCTGGTCGACGCGCTCGGCGGTTTCCCCGCGGCGATCAAGCTGGCGCGCGAAGCGGCGAAGATCCCCGCCGACGAGACGGTGGCGCTCAAGCTCTTCGACAAGAAGAAGTCGCTGCTCGAGGCGCTGCTGCAGCGCGACGGCGAGGACGAAGAGGCCCCGGAGCTGGCTGTGACGCTGCTCTCGAAGACCGTGGAGGCGTCCGGGCTGCGGCCGCTGTTCAAGAAGATCCCCGGGCTGTCAGGGCTCGCGCGCGAAGTGGTGCAGGGGAAGCAGACGCTGTTCCCGATGGCCGAGTACCAGGTCGACTACCGCTGAGTGGCTTCAGCTCGGGTTGCACGCCCCGCCGGCGCAGCCGCCTGGTGGGCAGCTGCCGGCGGAGCTGCTGGCGTAACCGTCTGAGCACCAGCCGCCCCCCTTGAGGGAGAAGGAGGAGAGCGAGATGCGCCGCTCCACCTTCGAGCCGCAGCTCTCGTGTTCCGTGAGCGGCTCGGCGTCCATCTTCTGAATCACTTCAAAGGTCCCGCACTTCGGGCAGTCGTATTCTCGCAAAGGCATGGCGTCGTTTCCGGTCTCCTTGAGCCGTCAGGGCGCGAAGAAGATTCAGCGCCGCGGTGTAGGTGTCAAGGCGACCGCGCCGGTGACACCTGTCCGGCTGCGTCATTTCGTCCGCGCCTGCTTCAGCCGATCCGTGCAGACTTGCCTCCTACCCCCCGGGAGAGCGCAGTTCCCCACGAGTGACGACACCTGAGGACCGCCCGCTCGAACCGGGCACCATCGTCGCCAGCAATTACCAGGTCGCGGAGCGCCTCGGCTCTGGCGGCATGGGGACCGTGTATCTGGCGAACAACGTCACGCTCTCGCAGCGCGTGGTGGTGAAGGTGCTGCGTGGGAGCGCGCAGGGTGCAGGGCAGGAAGAGGCGCAGATCATGGCCAACCTGCAGCACCCCAACGTGGTGACGGTCTACGCGCACGACCCCGCGCGCGACTGCATCGTGATGGAGTTCCTCGACGGCTCCTCGCTGAGCGCGGTGCTGGAGAAGGGCATCGACCGCGTCAACGCCATCCGGGTGGCGCTCGCGGTGGCCGAGGCGCTGGCCGCCGTGCACCGCCGGGGCCTGGTCCACCGCGACATCAAGCCCGAGAACGTGATGCTCGCGCTCAACGTCGGCGGCGGCGGCCGGCTGGTCGACTGGCTCAAGCTCATCGACTTCGGCCTGGCGCTCAAGGTGGGGAAGCTGCCGCCGGTGCTGCTGGGCACTCCGGAGTTCTGCGGGCCAGAGCAGTTCCTCGCCACCGAGGTCGCGCACCCCGCCAACGACGTCTACGCCCTGGGCGTCACCATCTTCCTGATGATGACCGGCGTCTTCCCCTTCGACGGGCCCCGGGAGGACCTGCCCCAGCTGCACTTCCACCAGCCGCCGCCGGGCCTGGTGGAGGCGCTGGTCAGCCGCCAGGGCAAGGAGCCCTTCGACCCGCGCACCCTCGCGCTGCTGGAAGATCTCGACGAGCTGCTGCAGCAGATGCTCGCCAAGCGAGTCGAAGATCGCCCCACCGCGCAAGAAGTGGCGCGCCGGCTCACCCGCCTCGAGAGCAGCTTCGCCGAGGCCGGCACCTACGTGGGCAGCGCCGCCGCAGCCGTGGCGCTCACCGAGCAGAGCGTCGCCCGGCGACGCCGCTCGGGGACCTCGGTGCTCACGCCCAAGCACGTCGCGCCGCACTCGGACAACGCCAGCACCGCGCCCGAGATACAGCCGGTGACGCTGTCGTCGGCGTCGGCGCTCCCTTCTTCGCGGCCGGACCCGCAGCTCGAGCCGGCGCCGCCCCGATCGAACCGCGGGTTGATCGTGGTGTTGCTGCTGGTGGTGGCGGGGCTCGCCGCGGCGCTCGTCACCCTGGGGGCGCAGCCAGCTCCGGTCGAGGTCGTCACCCCGCTGCCTGAGCCCACGCCCGAGGTGAAGGACGAGCCTGCCGCCGTCGCCCAGGCGCCCGTCGTCGCACCGCCCGTCGTCGCACCGCCGGTGGTGAAAGCCCCCGAGGTGGACGCAGGCCAGGCCGATGAGCCCGAGGACGAGCCCACCACGCTCGCGGTGATCAAGAAGCCGCGCCCGCCGGCCGCCAAGCCACCCAGGGCGCCGCCGCCGCCGTCCTGTCGCTACGACGAGACCACCGAGAAGTCCGCGCGCAAGGAAATGGCGCTGCTGGCAAGGAGCGCCACCCGCGCGAAGCGGGACGAGATCGAGGAGCTCGGCGATCCCCTCATCGAGGGCTTCCGTGCCAGGGACTGCAAGCTGGTCGAATCGGTGCTGAAGAAGATGAGAGCCGTTGCGGCCGCGAAATGAAGTGCGTCACTGGAGGTCGAAGATGAGCTGGTGTCCGCGCGCCCTGTTCCCGGTGTTGTTGCTCGCCGCCTCCGCGGTGCGCGCCGCCGAGCCGCAGACGGGGCTGTTCTGCCCGCTGGTGGTCGAGCCCAACCCGGTCTTCACCGAGAGCCTCGACTCGATACAGAAGCGCTTCCTCTCGGTGGCCCGCGATCGCTCCGGGTACGAGCTGCTGTTGCGCAAGGAAGTGGAAGCCGCGCTCAAGGCCACGCCCGCCAGTGACTACGCCCAGTCGAACGCGTCGCTGGCGAAGTTGGCGACCACGGCGAACGTGGCGGTC
>VFKJ01000056.1 GCA_009885595.1 Myxococcales bacterium
CGAGGTGAGCTCGAGCTTCTCCTTGGTGGCGTTGGGAGCCCCCGGGCGCAGGGTGCTGGCCAGCCCCGAGAGGCTGGCTTGCGAGAGCGGGGGCAGGCTCTCGAGGGTGATCGCCGCGTCGCCGCCGTGCGCGGCGATCGCCTCGGTCACCAGGGCGTCGACCAGCTCGAGCTGCTTGCCGTCGAGCAGGCCGCGCGACTGGAGCACGTCGCCTAAGGTCGCGCCCGTCTCCCGCTGCAAGAGCCACTGCGCGCCCGCCGCCATCACCTCGGTCGCCGGGGCAAAGCCCAGCTGCTGCACGAAGAGCGCCTGGAGGAGATCGCGATCGGTGGTCACGGGTGCTCCCCGCCGTCCCCGTCGTATTCTTCAGGGTGCGAGTACCGCAGCTCGAGCTGCTCGGCCTCGCGCCGGCACTTCTCCAGCGCCTCCAGGGTGCGCGGCTCGAGCCCGCCGTCGGCGCCCGCCAGGGTGGCGAGCCGCGCGCAGGCGGCCAGCTGGGCCTCCAGGCGCTCGGGGCGCCTTCCATTGGGTCCCAGCGCCAGCGGGGTGCGCACCGGCCGGGCGCGCCCCGCTTCGATGGCGTGCGCCAGGCGCTGCGCTTGGGCCGCGTGCTTCGAGCCCGCGCTCACGTTCTTCAGCTCGCGCAGCACCGCGTCGAAGCGGGGATCTTCGGGGCGCGCGCCGTCTTCGATGAGGGCGCGGTGCTGCAGCTCAGCGCGCGCGAAGGACTCCGCGGCCTCGTCGCGGCACGAGCTCGAGCACACGATGAGGAGGAGCACGACGGACCGGGGCACCGGGCACCGCCCTAGCGCAAACGCGGCCTTCTTTCCCGCTCCCAGGGAGTTCAGGGGCTCAGTGCAGGTACTTGTCGGAATCACCGCCGACGTTGCGCCGGCCGCCGTCGATGCCCTTGAGGTGCGCCGAGCGCTTCTTCAGATCGCGATCGAGCTGCCACGAGCGGAAGCGCAGCCACAGCAGGCTGGGCTGGGCGCCCCGGATGTAGAGGAAGGTGAAGAACAGGCCGAACGCCTCGGGGATGACCAGGGAGATCCCGGCGAAGGCCGCGTTCAAGAAGACGAAGCCCACCCCGATGAGCGCGAGCACGTTGCCGGTGACCGCCAGGCCCCAGAAGTTGGTCTGGCCGCGGCCGATCTGCAGGCCGTAGGCGACCCACAACGAGCCGGTCAGCACCATCCCGCCGGGGTAGGCCTGCTGCACGATCGAAGGCACCACCAGCGAGAGCAACACCGTGGCGATTCCCGAGAGCAGCACGATGCCAGCCGAGAACCAGAGGAAGCGCTTGCGCCCCCAGCTCAGCTCCAGCACCCCGCCGATGTTCCACAGGATGATGGCGCCGAAGATCACCCCCATGGGGGAGTTCTCCACCAGGGCGTAGGTGAGCAGTTCCCAGACGAAGCCGCGCAGCACGGCGCTGGGGACCAACGCGACGAAACCCAGGAGCGGCTTGACGACGGCGACCACCACCGAGGTGATGATCATCGCGATGGCCATCGCTCCCGCTGCGCTCCGGATGGCCGGCATGCGGAAGTTCAGTGGGGCCATCGCGCCTTCCTCGTCAGCTCACTTCGGCTTGTAGAACAGCGTCACGGTGAGGCAGTGGAACTCCTTGTCGGA
>VFKJ01000384.1 GCA_009885595.1 Myxococcales bacterium
CGGTTCAAGGACCTGCTCAACGAGAACACCATCCACGAGGTGGCGAGCTTCCAGGCGCAGCTGCGGGGTGAGCGGGTGCAGATCGCCGAGCGGATCGAGCTCATCAACAAGTCGCTGCGCGAGATCGACTTCAACGAGGGCCGCTTCATTCGGCTCGAGGCCGCCAACGCCACAGACGCCGAGGTGCGCGACTTTCAGATGGACCTCAAGGCCTGCACCGAAGGCGCGCTGACCGGCTCGGGCGACGAGGCCTATTCCGAGACCAAGTTCCTGCAGGTCAAGCAGATCATCGAGCGCTTCCGGGGCCGCGAAGGCAGCACCGACCTCGACCAGAAGTGGACGCGCAAGGTGACCGACGTTCGAAACTGGTTCACCTTCTCGGCCTCTGAGCGCTGGGCCGAAGACGAGCGGGAACATGAGCACTACACCGACTCGGGCGGGAAGTCGGGCGGCCAGAAGGAGAAGCTCGCCTACACCGTGCTGGCGGCGAGCCTCGCATACCAATTCGGCCTCGAGTGGGGTGAGAGCAAGTCACGGTCGTTCCGCTTCGTGGTGATCGACGAGGCCTTCGGCCGGGGCTCCGACGACTCGGCGAAGTTCGGGCTCGATCTCTTCCAGAAGCTGAACCTGCAGCTCCTGGTGGTCACCCCGCTGCAGAAGATCCACGTGATCGAGCCCTACGTGGCGAATGTCGGCTTCGTCTCGAACCTCGACGGCCAGAGCTCGAAGCTGAGAAACCTGACCATCACGGAGTACCGCGAAGAGAAGGCGCGACGAGGCGCGTGATGTCGACCTCAGCGTGGACCACGCCAGCGGAGCTCGTCACCCAGGTGCAGCGACTGTGGGACCGGGGGGAAGTTCTGCGTGCCGGCATCCAGGGCGAGGCGCTCTTCCCGAAGCAGCTTCGCCTGCGTCGACCGACGGCGAGGGACCTGGGCGAGCGCTTCGACGAGGTGCGCCGATGGATCCGCGCGCTCGAGGAAGGCAGCCGCGAGCACGGCTACGTACTCGAGTTCGACGAGGTCGATCACCGACAGCTCGGCACCAACCAGGTACCTGGCCGGGTGCTGATCCCGACCGAGGCCGCCGCGCTGCGGATCATCGGCAAGACGCGCGCCGCAGAGCGGTTCCGGGCGCTCCGGGAACAGACCGTCGCGCTCTTTCCCGTCCTGGCGGCTTGGATCGGAGCGCGGCCGCTGAAGGTGCTGGAGCACGAAGCACACTGGGGCGGCTTCATCCTGGTGCTCCAGTGGTTCGTGCGCCGCCCGCGCTCGGGGCTCTACCGTCGGCAGTTGGAGATCGAAGGGGTCGACACCAAGTTCATCGAGACGCATCGTCAGGTCCTCGCTGACTTGCTCGAGCTCGTCCTCCCCGCTGAGCTCGTCGAGCAGGGGTCTTCGTTCGATCGGCGCTTCGGTTTGAGAGAGAAGCCCGCGCTGGTGCGGTTCCGCATTCTCGACGAGTCGCAGCACCTTCACGGGCTGTCGGATCTCTCGGTGCCTGCGACGGAACTGGCGAAGCTCGAGCTCGGGGTCGAAGACGTCATCGTCACCGAGAACGAGGTGAACGGCCTCGCGCTGTTGCCACGGCCTCGGACGCTCGTGGTCTTCGGCCAGGGCTACGCGCTGGAGAAGCTGGGGGAGATTCCGTGGCTGGCCTCGCGGCGACTCTTCTACTGGGGCGACATCGACACTCACGGGTTTGCCATGCTCGACAGGTTTCGCGGCCACTTCCCCCGGGCTCTTTCCCTGCTGATGGATCGGTCGACTTTGCTCGCCCACCGGCCGATGTGGGTGACCGAGAAGACCCCGAGCAGCGAGTCCCTCACCCGCCTGACGGAGCCCGAGAACGCGCTGCACCGGGAATTACTCAGGGGAACCTGGGGAGAGCGCCTTCGCCTCGAGCAGGAGCGCATCGGCTTTGGCTGGGTGCGCGAGGCGCTCGAGA
>VFKJ01001097.1 GCA_009885595.1 Myxococcales bacterium
GCGGGGGAGAGGGTCGGGGAGAGGGAGCGCCGGGATAAACCGGCATGGAGGAGCAGATGAAAGAGCTGTACGCCGAAGGACTAGCAACCCACGGCGACCCCGAGTCATGGGACTACTGCCGTGAGGCAGAGGGCCAAGCGTTGACAGGGGCACACGCAAGCTGGCCATTGAGCCGCGAAATCAACCAGTCGGAGGTGCCGACGCCGTCCTCTCAGGCGGAAGGCCACACGCGAAAGGGCGCTATGCGAGCCCTCGAGCGACCTCACCGCGGTCCTAGACCCCATGCGAGCGTGGAACGTCCATGCGCGAGAACCGGGAGAACCACTGACTGCTCGTGGGTAGCGCCACGAGCCGCAAAGGGACGACGCACTCAGTGCGTTGGGAGCCGGAGATGAACGGTCAGGGGAAGTCGGACAGGTCCGTTGTACCAACGAAACCGTCGAACAGAGCCGGCGCGGGAGCGCCGGTCGCGGAGATGGTGGAGGGAAAGGGCCTGGCAGAGGGGAACACGAGTCAGCAAAACGCGCCCCGGACACAGCGCCGGACCAGCGCGCCCAGTGCGCTGAATCGTGTACGTGAAGCAGCAAGGAAGGACGGAAGTGCGAAGTTCACCGCGCTTCTCCACCACATCACCATCGACGCACTGCGGGACGCCTTCGAGCGGTTGAACAAGAAGGCATCTGCGGGAATCGACGGAGTGACGTGGCAGCAATACGAGGCGGGCCTCGATGAAAATCTCAGGGACCTCCACGGACGGCTGCACGGAGGAACGTACCGGGCGAAACCATCTCGGAGGGTGCACATCCCGAAGGCGGACGGGCGGCTGAGGCCGCTCGGTATTGCCTCGCTGGAAGACAAACTGGTCCAGCGAGCCGTCGTCGAGGTGCTCAACGCCATCTACGAGGTGGACTTTCTCGGTTTCTCGTACGGGTTTCGGCCTCAACGAAGCCAGCACGACGCGCTCGATGCGCTCGCAACAGGCATCGAGCGCAGGAAGGTGAACTGGGTGCTCGACGCGGACATTCGTGGATTCTTTGACGCCATCGACCACGAGTGGCTCAGAAAGTTCGTCGAGCATCGGATAGCGGACAAGCGGGTCCTGCGACTCATCCAGAAATGGCTGAGCGCAGGTGTGATGGAGGAAGGACGCTGGACGGAGAGCAGCGAAGGGACCCCTCAGGGAGCAACGGTTTCACCCCTGCTGGCGAACGTGTACCTGCACTACGTCCTCGACCTCTGGATTCAACAATGGAGGGAGAAGCGAGCTCGCGGCGACGTCGTCGTCGTGAGGTACGCGGACGACTTCATCGTCGGTTTCCAGTACCAGTCGGATGCCGAGCAATTCCTCGGAGAGCTGCGCGAGCGCTTGCGCAAATTCTCACTGGAACTGCACCCTGACAAAACACGCCTTCTCGAGTTCGGTCGCTACGCGACCGAGCGAAGAAAGGCGCGCGAGGCAGGAAAGCCAGAGACCTTCAACTTCCTCGGCTTCACGCACATCTGCGCGAAGACGAAGAGGGGCGAGTTCCAACTGGCGCGGCATACGATTGCGGCGCGGCTGCGCATCAAGCTGGGCGAGGTGAAGACCGAACTCAACGGGCGCAAGCACGAACCCATCCCGAAGCAAGGGAGGTACCTCCGCGACGTGGTCACCGGCTTCTTCCGGTACCACGCCGTCCCCACCAACATGCGCGCACTCAAGACGTTTCGCACCGAGGTCCAGAAGCTGTGGCGGAATACGCTCCGGCGACGAAGCCAGAAGGACGGAACGCAGTGGGTGAACATGAAGGCACGCATCCAGCGCTGGATACCCAAGGTCTGCATACAGCACCCATGGCCTACCGAACGCTTCGAACGTCACCACCAGCTGCAGGAGCCGAGTGCGGTAATTCCGCTCGCTCGGATCTGTGCGGGGGGCGGCCCGTAAGGGCCGTCCCTACCGCGACGCTGACAGGGCGAGAGAGGGCGCGGCCGTCCGGGCCCCTCAGTTTTCCCCGGCCTTTGGTCGCGCGCGCGCTCGCAAGTGCCCGGTTTCGGGCGATCCACGTGCTGGTGCCGCGAATGCACAGCCAGGCCCCATGCGAACTCCCCTGCTCGGCGCCGCTCTGTCGTTCGGCTTCTTCGCCTGCGCCCCCGAGGTGCCGCCGCCCGGAGAGCTGGTGCAGTCCAGCAAGCAGCGCATCACGCAGCCCGCGCCCGCGGCCGACGTCGCCCAGACCATCGACGACACCACGCGGTTCGCCTTCGACGTGTATCGAAAGCTGCCGGCCCAGGAGAACCTGGCCTTCTCGCCCTGGAGCGTGGTGACGGCGCTGTCGATGACCTACCCCGGCGCGCGGGGCAGCACCCAGACGGCCTTCGAGCAGACGATGCACCTGAGCCTGCCGGCCGAGCGTCACCACCGCGCGATGAACACCGTCGACGCGGCGCTGGAGTCACGCGGTCAGGGCGCGGCGGGGCGCGATGGGAAGGCCTTTCGGCTCCGTTCGAACAACCAGCTCTTCACGCAGAAGGGCCTGCCGATTCAGCCTGACTTCCTCGACGTGCTCGCGCAGGAATACGGCGCCGGGGTGCGGCAGCTCGACTTCCAGGCGCAGCCCGAGCCCTCGCGGGCGAAGATCAACGACTGGGTGTCGACCAACACCGAGGGGCTCATCCCCGAGCTGTTGCCGCAAGGCAGCATCACCTCGGACACTGCGCTCGCCCTGGTCAACACCCTCTACTTCAACGCGGCCTGGAAGCACCCCTTCGAGAAGGAGAAGACCGCGCCGGGCAACTTCACCCTGAGCGATGGCAGCACGGTGCGCGTCGAGTTGATGGCAGACGAAAGCGTCGAGCTCTCGTACGGCCAGCTCAACGGCGTCGAGGTGTTCGACCTGCCCTACCAGGGGGACGAAGTGTCGATGGTGCTGCTGGTTCCGCCGGTCGGCCAGCTCGCCTCGCTGGAGGCCTCCCTCGACGGCGCCAGCCTGCGCGCGCACCTCGAGGCCGCCACCGCGCGCACCGCCCCACTGCGGATGCCGAAGTTCGAGGTGAAGACGCAGGCTGACCTGGGCGAGATCCTCGAGGCGCTCGGCCTGGGCGTGGCCTTCAGCCCGGAGGCTGACTTCACGGGGATGACGAGCGGGGGCGGGCTGGCCATCACCTCGGTGGTGCACGAGGCGGTGGTGAAGACCGATGAGGCGGGCACCGAAGCCGCCGCAGCCACCGCGGTGGTGGTGGGCCGGCTCTTCATTCCCGAGTACCTCGAGATCGACCGGCCGTTCGTCTTCGTCATTCGCGATCGCGCCACCGGTGCCGCGCTGTTCGTCGGCCGGGTCGCGCGCCCCGCCGTGCTGGCGAACTGAGTCAGCCGCTCAGCGGCGCCGACGCACGAGGAGCAAGCCGAGCAGCAGCAGCGGCAGCCCGCCCGAGGTGCAGCCACAGGTGGTGAAGGTCACCACCTCGCCCGCGCCGCCGTCGCGCTGGTCGCCGCCATCGAGCGAGCCGGCGTCCTTCTTCTCGCCGGCATCGGGAGAGCCCCCGTCCTTTTGCGCGCTGCCCGCATCAGGTGAGCCGGCGTCCTCGCCCTTTCCCCCATCGGAGCTGCCCGCATCTTCAGGGCCCGCGTCTGAGCCACCCGCATCTTCAGGACCCGCGTCGGGCTCGCCTGCATCGACGCCCGCGTCCAGCCTGCCCGCATCAAGAGTCCCCGCATCGACCGCGACGCAGCCGTTGTTGACGCACACTCGCCCGACAGAGCACGCCGACCCGGAGGAACCGGCCTGCTGACAGAACACCCCGCCGATGCAGGTGCCCGGGGTGCAGCCGGCGAGCATGCAGTCCTGGTTCGCACTGCAACTGACCGCCGCGCCCTGGAGCACACCCGCGTCCGTCGGCCCCGAGTAGATCGCGCCCTTCTGGTCGTAGGGGTTGAGAGAGAAGAGCGGAGCGCCGACCGCGAGCACGCCGTTGGAGTCGACCGCGATCGCCGCTCCAAAGCGCGCGCCGGGATCGCCGGGCGAGGCGAACTCCGTTCCCGCGTCGCCCATGAAGTAGTGCACGGCTTCCGCGTTCGGCTCTCCTATCCACAGCGCGTGGAGCCCACCGCCGAACTCCCGCGGGTCGACCACCACCGAGGCGCCGAAGCTCGGCGCTCGACTGAGCGTCATCACGAGGCCGCCCCCGGAGAAGATGTACACGCGCCCCAGCGCGGGCGCGGCGACGATGAGCTCATCTCCGGCGCTGGGCATGACGTTGCCTGAGGCGAGGACCGCGCCGAAGTCGCTCGCACCCATGGTGGGGTCCGGGTTCGGCAGGTAGCCGCTGACCGTGGCCAACACTCCCCCATCGGGAACCGCCACGAGCGTCCACAGCGTGACGGTGTGTGTGCTCGCGTTCGCCACTGCCAGCAGGTCGGAGGTCTGCCAGGCGAGCGCGGAGCCGTTTCCAGTCACGGCCGCGCTGCTGAACACCGGCAGGCCCAGCGAGGTCGCGGTCGGCGTGAAGAGCGAGAAGCTTCCCGCATTCACCCGCCCTACCGCGAGGAAGTCGCCCGAGAGCGCGAGGGCGTCGATCGAGTTCACGGTGGTGGACTGCACCACGCCGTCGAGCCACATGCGCTGGGCGCTTGGCCCTCCCACCAACGCGCTCACCAGATTCCCGCTGTCGATGCACACGAGGGGGAACGGCCCCGTCGTAGTGGGGCGCGTGCCCGACACCCGGACGCCCTGGGGAATGAACAAGACGGTGTCGTTGCCGGGCGCGCCCCCCACGAAGCCGCCCCCGGGACAGCTCGCGATCACCGCGCCCAGGTGCGCCCCCATGGTGGTGCCGGTCCACCTGGTGCCGGCGTCACCGAGCACAGCGTTCGCCTGCCGCAGCACCGCGTGCGCAGACCCGTCCTGCGCGGTGCAGGCGCCCAGGAAGGTCAGCAGGAGAAGGAGGAGAGCTCGCCTCATCGGGAGGGCACAGGCTCTCACGGACGAGGCCTGCTCTCCATCGGGCGGCGCTCGATCGAAATGAGGAAGGGGTCGGCTTACGGTCGTCCCGAGCCGAGTCGGGGCGGACCCAATCTAAATTAGAAGGCGATGACGGCGGCGTCGCCCTGCTGCACCACGCGCGTCGGCAGGCGCACCAGCTCGATGATCAACCGCGTGCCCTTGCCCTGGCGGGTGACGGTGATCTTCCGCAGCTCAGCGTCAGAGACGCCGACCACGTGATCCGCGATCGGAGGCAGGCCCGTGACGTCGATGATCAACCGCGCGGGGTTCTGCAGGGTCGCGAGGCGGCTGACGCGGCCACCGGCCACCGCGTCGACCGCGACCTTGAGCAGGCCGCTCACCCGAGACACATTCACCAACCGCGCCGCGCCCGAGGGGATCGGCGTGCTCGAGAAGAGCCCCGGCTTCACCGCCGACGCAGCCTTGACGGTGCGGGCGAGCGTGGGGGTGGCCCGCGGCTTCTCGGGGAGGCGGGTCGGGGCGCGTGCCTTCACCGGAGGCGCGGTGGTGGGCCCTGCCGCCGCGGCCGGAGGCAGACACGCCAGGCCCGGCAGGAGAGCGACCGGCGGCGTGGGCGCGGGGTTGCTCTGGGTGACGAGGAAGACCGCGGCCGCGGCGAGCACGGCGAGGCCCGACCAGCGACGCACGCGCGGAACGCGAGCCACCGGCCCCTGCGGCTTGAGCGTGGTTCCGCCCTCGACGTTCTCGCAGAGGAAGTCGACCAGGGCGCTGGCGCGCGGGTGGAGATAGCGGGTGAAGCGCACGCCGAAGCCGCCGCGCACGTTGGCGCGCCGCCAGGCCACCTCGCCCTCGGCGAAGGGGAGCACCTTGCCGCCCGCCTCGAAGGCCAGCGTCACCACGGTGCCCGCTTCCGGTGGATCAGCCATCATCAGGAACATGCCGTTTTGGGAGATGTCTCCCGAGAGCACGCGCACGACGCGCTCGCCGGCGATGGTGACGCGCACGGGGTGCTTCAAGGGCGCGCGGGAAGAACGGTCCTGAACGGATTCAGACGGAGCGACGTGATGCATGGGGGCCTCGGGAGGTGCGAACCGGAGAGTTGCTACAAGTCTGTGGCGACCTGTGAAGCCCGCAAGTTTTCGACCACAGCGCTGATCAGCGTGCCGTGCACGCGGTTCGCATGGCGCTGTACTTCGCAGGGTCTTTTCCGCCCGCGAGGATGGCGTCGAGCTCGGCCGGGGTGAACGCGGTGAGGGCGCGATCGACGAGGCAGATGCACTGCAGCTCGGTGCCCTGCCTTCCCTGGACGCAGCGCTCGACGAGCCGGCCCTTCAGGCACAGCTGCGTGGCGGTCAGCATCAGCTCGCGCAGCGCCGGGCTGTCTGCGTCGAAGTCCGCCTGGCGATCTTCCGGCGTCAGCAGCACCACGGTCTTCTGCCCGACGCAGGCGCAGTCCTCGCCGGCCTTCTTCGCGCAGAGCCGCTCGACGCGAGTCTCTTGGGTGGTGTGAAAGAAGCCGGGCGGGGCCAGGGAGACCCCAGCGGCCATCAACGCGAGGCCCGCGAGCATGGGGCCCGCGGTCTTCCACTCCTTCTTCAGCAGCACCGAGACCAACGGCACCAGCAGCGCGAAGAAGAAC
>VFKJ01000953.1 GCA_009885595.1 Myxococcales bacterium
ATCGATGGGCGCGAACCACGAGACGGCGAGCGGGGGCAGGGTGATCACCGCGCTCGCGGGCTGGCCATCCCACGGCTTCACCTCGGCTTTGAAGGGCGGGTTGAGCACGTTGGTGCCGCCGAACTCGGCCGCGTCGGTGTTGAGGATCTCCGCCCAGAAGCCGCCGCCCGGCAGCCCCACCCGCCACTGACGCACCACAGGCGACAGGTTCGCCACGCAGACGATGTCCCGCCAGGCGTTGTGACCGCGCCGAATGAAGATGTAGAGGTTGTCGGCTGCGGCGTCGGCCTGCACCCACTGGAAGCCCTGGGGCCAGAAGTCGCTCTCGAAGAGCGCGCCTTCCTGCCGATAGAGGGCGTTGAGCCTGCCCACCAGCTTCATCATGCCCGCGTGGCGAGGGAAGGCGCCCAGGTGCCACTCCACGCTGCTGTCGTGGTTCCACTCGGTCCACTGGCCCAGCTCGCTGCCCATGAAGAGCAGCTTCTTTCCCGGGTGGGCCCACATCCACCCGTAGAGCGCGCGCAGGTTCGCCTGCTTCTGCCACTCGTCGCCGGGCATCTTGTTGGCCAGCGAGCCCTTGCCGTGCACCACCTCGTCGTGGCTCAGCGGCAGCACGAAGTCTTCGCTGTACGCGTAGAGCAGGCCGAAGGTGAGCTGGTGGTGGTGGTGCTGGCGGTGAATCGGGTCGTGTTGGAAGTAGCTCAGGGTGTCGTGCATCCACCCCATGTTCCACTTGTGGGTGAAGCCCAGGCCGCCGTCGCGGGTGGGGCGGGAGACGCGCGGCCACGAGGTCGATTCCTCGGCCATCACGAACACGTCGGGGTGGAGCGCGTGCACGGTGTCGTTGAGCTCGCGCAGGAAGCCGATCGACTCTTCGTTCTCTCGCCCGCCCCACTGGTTGGGCAACCACTCGCCCTCTTTGCGCGAGTAGTCGAGGTAGAGCATCGAGGCCACCGCGTCCACGCGCAGCCCGTCCACGTGGTACTGCTCGAGCCAGAACAGCGCGTTGGCCACCAGGAAGTTGCGCACCTCGTTGCGGCCGAAGTTGAAGATGAGCGTGCCCCAGTCGGGGTGCGCGCCCTTCCTCGGGTCGGCGTGCTCGTAGAGGTGGCTGCCGTCGAAGGTCGCCAGCGCGAAGGCGTCGCGCGGAAAGTGGCCCGGCACCCAGTCGACCAGCACGCCCACGCCCGCCTGGTGCAGGGTGTCCACCAGGAAGCGGAAGTCGTCGGGCGTGCCGAAGCGGGCGCTGGGCGCGTAGTAGCCCGACACCTGGTAGCCCCAGCTGCCGCCGAACGGGTGCTCGGCCACCGGCAGGAACTCGACGTGGGTGAAGCCGAGCCGGGTGACGTGCTCGGCGAGCTTGGGCGCCAGCTCGCGATAGCTCAGCGATCGATTGCCCTCTTCGGGCACCCGCATCCACGAGCCGAGGTGCACCTCGTAGATGCTCATCGGCGCGCGCTTGGCGTTGGTCTTCGCCCGGCGCGTCAGCCACTCGTCGTCGGCCCAACGGTAGCCGTCGAGCTTGTGCACCACCGAAGCCGAGAGCGGCGGCGGCTCGGTGCGGAAGGCCATCGGGTCGGCCTTGAGGAAGGGTGCTCCGCCGCGCGGGGAGACCTCGAACTTGTAGCGATGGCCCGGCGCCACGCCCGGCACGAAGAGCTCCCACAGCCCTGAGGCGCCCAGCGAGCGCATCAGGTGGCGGCGGCCGTCCCAGCGGTTCCAGTCGCCCACCACCGCCACGCCCTCGGCGTTGGGCGCCCACACCACGAAGGCGGTGCCGCTCACGCCCTGGTGGATCAGCGGGTGCGCGCCCAGGCGATCCCACAGGCGGCGGTGCCGGCCCTCGCCCACGAAGTGGAGATCGGCGGGCCCCAGCGTGGGCAGGAACGCGTAGGGATCTTTCTCCTTCGAGAGGCCGTGCGCGAAGTGTGCTTCGAGATCGTAGGGGGCCACCTTCGCGCCGGTGATGCGGCCTTCGAAGATGCCGGGGAAGTCCGGGCGCGGCTCGAGCAGCGCCTGCTTGCTGCCCATGGTGGCGAAGACCTTGAGCGCCTCGGGGCGGAAGACGCGGAAGAACACGTCTTCGCCTGCCTGGTGTGCGCCGAGCAAGCCGTGAGGGTTGGCGTTCCGGAGCGCGAGCAACTGCCGCAGGGCTTCTTCGTGCATGGCGGCGTCAGCGTGTAACAGAGAACGACAGGGCCTTCAGGGGCAGTTCGTGGTGCTCAAAGGAACGCCTGCATCGAGCCATTCGTACATCACCGTCTTCTGGGCCGCGGTCAGCGGAGGCCCGTTGAGCGGCATGAAGTCAGACTCGAGGGCGCCGAACGCCCGCTCCCTCACCGTGCTGCCGGCATGGGGCGCGAGGAAGTCGTCTGCAGTGAGAAGAGAGAACGGCGCACCACCGGTCGGCGGAGCACCGTGGCACCCCCGGCAGCGCGTCTGCAAGATCGCCTGGACGTCACAGGGAAGGTGAGGGGGACCTGCATCGACGCCCGAGGGCGGGGGAGGACCGCAGGAAGCGGCCCCCACCCCGACCATCAGGGAAGCGAGGATTACGGGAACGAGGCGCAAGCCGCCGGGTTGAAGTTGGTGCTGTGGGTCTGGATGACGGTGTAGTTGCCGATGACCACGCCGCCGTCCGGCACCAGGTCGCGCCAGTAGTGATCGTTGGCGGTGCCGCAGCGGGTGGCGTTACCGCCGACCTCGGCGTAGTAGTCGAGGAAGTACGACTCGCCGAGCACGAGCGCCCCGGGGAAGCTGAAGTCGACGCCGCCGCCGGCGTCCACCACCAGCGACTTGGTGGAGACCACCCCAGCGTCCGACTGCAGGATCAGCTTCATGGCGATGGTCTGGCCGGCGTGCGGCGTGTAGCCGGTGCCGGTGAAGGTCAGGTCGAACGGACCCACGGTGCCGCCGCCGCCGCCGGTGGTGCCACCGCCGCCGCCGGTGACGCCGCCGCCACCGCCGGTCGCCGTGCCGCCGCCCGTCGCCGTACCGCCGCC
>VFKJ01001006.1 GCA_009885595.1 Myxococcales bacterium
AAGAAGGGCGCGCAGAAGCACGCCAGCCCCGAGGCGAAGAAGCTGGTGGAAGACCTGCAACGACGGCTGGGCACCAAAGTGAAGCTGGTGGAGCGCGGCAGTGGAAAAGGCACGCTGGAAGTCGAGTTCTTCAGCTACGAAGACCTCGACCGCATCGTGGCGCTGATTCGCCGCTGAGAAATCAGGAGTGGAAGATGGCCCTGTTCGAGAAGAACTCGAAGAATGAGGAGACTGCTGTGTCGCCGAAGACGGGTGGAACCGAGGTCGACACGCTGCTGGGTAAGGGCAGCGAGTTCGAAGGCAAGCTGGTCTTCAAGGGCCAGGTCCGCATCGACGGAAAGTACAGCGGGCAGATCCAGACCGACGAGGTGCTGATCATCGGCCCCTCGGCGAAGGTGAACGCGGAGATCTCCGCGGGCACCGTGGTCATCAGCGGCACCGTGGACGGCCTCATTCGCGCCAGCTCGGTGGTGGAGCTGCACAAGGGCGCCAAGGTGAAGGGCACCATCGAGTCGCCCAACATCACCATGGAGCGCGAGGTGACGTTCGACGGCACCATGAAGATGGACGGGCTCTCGGCCAACAAGGCCGCGCCGCCCGCGCCCGGCGCGAAGTGAACCCGCGGGTGCTCGGGCTGCTGGCGCTCGCGATGTCCTGCGAGTCGTCCAAGCCCGCTGCGCCTGCGCCGCCGCCCCCGCCCAGCAGCCTGAGGGTGAAGCTGCCCGACGGGTGGCGCGCCACCGCCTTGTCCAGCGGGCTGCAGGTGGGCCCGGAGGGCAGGGTGGTGCTGCAGCTCGAGAGCACCACCCGGCCCCTGCCCACCCTCGAGGCCTTCCTCACCGCGGTGACCGCTGAAGGCGTCGACGTGCTCGAGAAAGAGTCTGACGATTCGTATGTCGGTGTTCGGTACTCTCTTGCCGCGGAGGGCACGCCGGGCATGAAGCGCGACGCCTTCCTCGGGGTGAGGCAGACCGGGCCGCGCACCATCTGGTGCTCCACCACCGGCAGCGCGAAGAGTGAAGAGGTCGAGGCGGCGATGACGGTCTGCAAGAGCCTCTCGTGGGAGGGATCATGATCAGAGTGGGTTTGCTCTTCCTGTTGGCTGGCTGCGCCACGAGCGGTGGCGCCCCCAAAGAGGCGCCCGTCACCGGGGTGAAGGCCGCCCTGCAGAAGCTCCCCGCCTGCCAGGCCGGGGCCGACGTCGGGCTGCTCCAGGTGAAGCCCACCCTCTGCACCAAGAAGTTCTGTGAGGCGGCGTGCTGCAACCAGTGCAGCTGGGCCGCCACCTTCGAGAACAAGAGCGGGCAGCCGGTGCCGGTGCCGCCTGCGCGCGTGCAGGAATTGCTCGGCGTGCCCGAGAGCGCGCTCGACTGCGAGGTGGCCCAGTGGAACGAGGCGCTCACCGGACAGTCGGTGGCGCTCGAGGGCGCCGGGTGCCTGGTGCGGTGAGGCGTTAACGTCAGCG
>VFKJ01000980.1 GCA_009885595.1 Myxococcales bacterium
ACGACGCCGGCCGCTTCGAGGTGCCGGTCTCGCTCAAGGAAGGGAAGAACCCGTTGAGCGTGCGGGCGCGCGGCGTGGGCGGCATCGAGGCGAAGTCGAGCGGCCTGGTGGAGCTCGACACCACCGTGAAGGCGCCCACCATCGATCCGGGGTTGTGGAAGGAGAAGTAGCTCCCTCTACCTGCGTCAGCGGGGAGAGGGTCGGGGTGAGGGGCCATTGCGCCGCCGCTCCAGCGCCTCGAACTCGGCCGCGTCCATCCCCACCGAGCCGAAGTGCCGATCCGGCGCGACCTTCTCGCCGTGGAAGTCGCTCCCGGCGGTGCAGCACAGGCCCAGCTCCCTCGCCCACTTCTGGAACAGCTCGCGCTGGCTGGGCGGGTGATCGCGGTGGATCGTCTCGATGCCGTCGAGGCCGGCCTTCGCCATCGTCGAGACCTCGAGGCGGTTGACGCGCGAGCTGCCGGGGTGCGCGATGGTGGCGGTGCCGCCGGCGGCGTGAATGAGGGTGATCGCCGTCTCCACGGGAAGCTCGAACCGCTGCACCCAGGCCGAGCGCCCATCCCCTAAGAACCGGTCGAACGCTTCTTTGGTCGAGGTGCACACCCGCAGCTCCACCAGCACCCGCGCGAGGTGCGGGCGGGTGAGGGGGGCGTCGCCGGCGAGCGCCGAGACCTGCTCCATGGTCACCGGCACGCCCATGGCGACCAGCTTCCTCACCATCTGCTCCATGCGCTTGCTGCGCTCGTCGATCAGCTGCAGCGCGTAGGCGGCGAGGCCCTCGTTGGCCGGGTCGATGAAGTGCCCGAGGATGTGCACCTCGCGCCGATGGTGGATGCAGGAGATCTCGATGCCCGGCACCAGCCGCATGTTGCGGGCCGTCGCGGCCTGGGTGCACGCCGCCAGCCCCGCGACGGTGTCGTGGTCGGTGACCGCGAGCACGGTGACGCCCGCCTTCGCTGCCAGGGCCACCTGCTCGTGGGGCGGGTACTGCCCGTCGGAGGCGGTCGTGTGCGAGTGAAGGTCGATCATGCTAAGGGTTGGTGTATCCCGCCATGCAGCACGCGTTCCAGATCTCCCGAAAGATCGAGTACGGCACCCGGGCGATGCTCTTTCTGGCGTCGCTCCCCGACGGCATCACCACGTCTTTCAGGGAGATCGCGCGGCAGATGGACATTCCCGAGGAGTACCTCGCGAAGATCCTCAAGACGCTGGTGAAGTCGAAGCTGGTGAAGTCGGTGCGCGGCGCGCACGGCGGCTATTCCCTGGCGGTGCCGGCCTCGCAGGTGAGCTTCCTGGACGTGATTGAGGCGGTCGAAGGCCCCATCTCCGTCAACCTGTGCACCGAGAAGGATCACGGCGGTTGCCACTTCACCTCGAGCTGCACCATGTACTCGGTGTGGGCCCGGGGCCAGGAGCGGATGCTCGAGGTCTACCGCAGCACCCGCCTGGACAAGCTCGCGATGCGCAGCCTCACGCACCGCTCGCCCCTGGTGAAGCTCGGCCCCGCGCTTCAGGGGTAGATGTTCACGGTGATCACGTCGGTGTTCGCCGACTTCTGCCCGCGGTCGTCCCACACCTCGAGCCCGACGCGGTAGGTGCCGGTCGCGCCTGGGGGCACCGTCAGCTTGGTCTTGTTGGTGGCGATGCGCATGCCGTGGTTCGCCAGCGCCGCGGTCGTCGCGCCCCCTGGCACCGGGTTGAGCAGGGTGAAGCGGTACTCGGTCACCATGTTGTTGTCGGTCGAGAGGGCGCCCGAGAGGGTGATCTCGTCGGGGGTGATCATCGAGAGATTGAACGCGGCGGCGGTCTGCGCCCCCAGGCTGCAGTTGGGGTCGTTCACCAGCTGGGCCGGCTGGCAGGCGGTGATCTGCGCGCTGGGGATCTGATCGAGCGCCGCGTTGGAGCGCAGCAGCAGCAGCTTGTACTGGGGCGCGCCGTAGTCGGTGTCGTTGCTGACGACCTTCAGATCGGCCAGCTGCATGCCGCCCGAGGTGGGGCGGCGGTACTGCACGGTGGTCTCCAGCGATCCGCCCTCGGGCACCGTGGCCGGCACGGGAATGATCGGGTCGATGAGGGAGAAGAACGGCTGGGTGGAGACCTCGACCGAGCTGACCACCAGGGTGCCGCAGCCGACCCCGTTGCGAATGCGGAAGGTGCGCGCGGTGAGCTCTTCCTGCGGGTCACCGAAGTCGATCTCGTCCATCGGGTCGGTGGTGAGGCAGGGCTTGATGCCGCTGATCACCGAGACCACCACGGTGCCACCCGAGGCCGCGCCCATGCCAGGAATGTCGGCGATGATCTCCAGCTGATCGGACACCAGCAGCGGCTGGTCGACCTCGGTCACCTCGATGCTGGCGCTGTTGGTGGGCTGAATGGTCTGCCCCTGGACGTTCTGGGTGATGGAGAAGCGGCTGTCTGAGCTGGTGCTGCCCCCCGACGAACGGAAGCGCACGCCCGAGATGAGGATGGGGGTGCTGCCGTCGTTGGTGACGCGGAAGTTCGCCTTGTTCTGAATGCGCGCCACGTTGCCGCAGGTGTCCTGCGGGTTGGTGTAGTTGCAGCTGGTGGGCGAGACGTAGATGCTCGGCTTGATCGCGTTGGCCTGAATGGTGAGCCGCGCCGGGTTGGCCGCGCCGTCACCGATCAGCGGGTCGTTGCTCTTGATGGTGAGCACCGCGTAGTGCGACTGCGAGCTCGAGCCCGTGCCGTCGTCGGTGGCGGTGAAGCGCAGGGTGATGGTGGTCTCGTCGGTGCCGTCGGCCGTGGAGAGCGTCAAAGGTGAGCTGGTCGACGGCACGGACGAGGGCGAGTCGATGGTGAAGCCGTCGTTGGTGCCCGGGGTGGTGCTGCCGTCGATCTCGATGGCGGTGATCTTCAGGGCCGGGCAGCCGCGGTTGCGGATCTTCAGCTGCAGGGTGGCCGACTGGTCCATCAGGGTGTCGGGGAAGTCGAGCGTGCAGTCGGACAGCGGGGTCTCGGCGGTGCAGGTGACGAAGCCGCTCAGGTCCTTCTTCTGCGGGGCGGTCTCGAGGAACGGCTGGCTGGGCAGGTTGACGCCGGTGCCGATCAGGGTGACCACGCGGTTCTCGGTGCCGTCGGTCTTGTCGTCGATCGTCAGATCGGCGCGCACGTCGCCCTTGCCGGTGGGCGAGAAGGAGATCGGGATCTCGACCTCGCTGAGCAGGTCGATGGAGGTGGGCAGCGAAGAGCCCAGGGTGAACGCGGCCGCGCCGGCGCCGCTGAGCGAGAGGCCCAGCTCGCCGCTCACCTTGCCCTGGTTGCTGATGACGAGCTTCTTCAGGTCAGGGAACACGCCCTGAACGTTCATGTTGTTCTCGTCCTTCGTCGGGCAGGCCGAGAAGCTGAGCGCGGTGGGACGGGGAACGAAGTCGGGCACGGTCCCCTGCGGGCCGCTCGGCTTGCAGTTGCAGCCGAAGATGATGATCGCAGCGAGGGGGAAGGTCAGATTCTTCAAGGGGAAACTCCAGATCGGCCGTGTAGAGGTTCGGGTGTATACCGCCCGCGCTCATGGCTACCAAGACCCAGCAGAAGCTTCGCAAGACCTACGACAAAGCCCGCCGTGTCAACCCGCGGCCGATCACCGGCAAAGAGAGCGCCATCGAGCTGCTCGAACACGCGTTCGGGGCCTACGTGGGGCGCCAGGAGCGCACCGCCTTCGAGCTGATGAAGCGCTCGCTGGAAGAGAACGCCGCCATCTTCCTGACGCTCTCGGGCGCGATGACGCCGGCCGGGCTGCACCAGAGCTGCATCATTCCGCTGGTCGACACCGGGGTGATCAGCGCGATCACCACCACCGGCGCGAACCTGTACCACGACGCTCACCGGGTGCTGAAACACCACATCCGCGAGGTGAACCCGAACGCGGGCGACATCCAGTACCGGATGGCGCGCATCATTCGCATCTACGACTTAGGCTTCGCCGAAGAGGTGCTGCTCGACACCGATCGGCTCTTCTCCGCGATCATCCGCCACGCGGACTTCC
>VFKJ01000254.1 GCA_009885595.1 Myxococcales bacterium
CGGCGCGGCAGGCGCCGATGGCGGTGGTGGGATCCTCGAGGTGCGTCTCGGCGAGCTCGGCGAGCTGGAGCAGCAGGTCGGCCTGCCGGGGAATCGAGGGCTCGAGCTGCGCGCGGCGGCTGAGCACCCGGGCCAGCTCGCGATGCTGGTGTTGCGAGAGATACAGGCCGGTGAGCGCCTCGAGCGGCGCCGGATCGTCGGGCGTGCGGGTGGCGATCTGCTCCCAGGCCGCGGCGGCGCCCGCCGTCTCTCCCAGCTCCTGCTGGGCGCCCGCGATCCGCCTCCACAGGTCGAGCGCCTCGTCGTCGCTGGGCGCCTGCGCGACCCGGGCCGAGCAGCTCTCGACCAGCTCTGGCAGGTGGCCGGTGGCGCGGGCGAGCCGCTCCAGCTCGGCGGCCGCGGCGGCGCCCGGGCGGCGGGCGAACAGCTCCTGGTGGGCGAAGAAGGCCAGCGGCAGCTCGCCTTGCGATTCACGCAAGGCGCCCAGCTCGCCCAGCAGCGCCACCTGCCGCGCGTCATCAGCCAGGGGCAGCTGCAGCTCGAGTGCCGCGGCGAGCCGGGGGCCGTCCTGGCGAGCCCGGTAGAGAGGCTCGAGCAGCCCGGCCGCCCGGGCGCGCACCTCGGGCTCGCCCCCCAGCAGTCCTTCGAGCGCCTCCACCACGGCCTCGTCGGGGCGCAGGCGCAGGGCGACGGCGAAGTGCTCGACGGCGCGCAGGCGCCGCCCCAGGTGCTCCTCCAGGCGCCCGGCCTGCAGCGCCAGGTCAGCGCCCTCGGAGGGCGAGCTCTCCGCGTCGACCAGCGCGAGCTGGCGCTCCAGCATGCCGGCCGCCTCGGCGGGCTTTCCCTGTGCGGCGTAGAGCCGGGCGAGCGCCCGCAGGGCCTCCAGCTCGGTGGGCGCCCGCTCGAGAATCCGCTCGTACGCATCGGTGGCGAGGCCCACGTCGGCCAGCTCGCCCTCGGCCAGCTGGGCGAGGCGTCGCAGGCACTCCAGCTGCGCTCCGGTCGAGGGCAGCAGCTTCGCCTGGCGATCCAGCACCGCTCCCAGGTTCGGCCAGTCGGCGCGTTCGCGGTAGAGCGGCTCGAGCGCGACCAGGGGCTCGAGGGCGTCGGGGTCGGTGCGCGCCAGCTCCTCCCAGGCCCGGATGGCGAGATCGGGTCGTTTGAGAGCCCCCGCCTGCAGGCGGGCAGCGCTGGCCCGCAGCTGCGCCTGGATCGATCTCTCCAGCGGCGGCGTGCGCTCCAGCAGATCCTCGTACGCTCCGAGCAGCTCTTCCTCGAAGTGCTTGAGGTTTGCGAGGCGCTCGAGCTCGGCGCGGGCGGCGCCATCGGCGGGGTCCTCGCGCACCAGCCGCAGCCAGCCGGTGAAGGCCTGGGTGAGATCGCCCTGCTGCTCGTGGAGCGAGGCCAGCTCGGCGCGCAGCCGCGCTCCCTGCTCCAGCCCGGGCGTGGCGACGAGCACCTCGAGCACCGCGATGCGCTCGGGCCGCTGCTCAGCCCCGGTGAAGGCGGTGGCCGCCAGCTCGGCGGCTTGATCGCGCACGCGCGGATCAGAGGCGAGCGCGACCAGATCGGCGATCGCCCTCGGCTCTCCCACGGAGCGCTCCAGCACCTCGGCGTAGACGGACACCGCGCGCACCGGATCTCCCGCGAGGGTGAGGGCGCGGGCCTGCTGCACCAGGCGCAGCGTGCGCTCGGGCTCGTTCTTCGCGGCCTCGGCCAGCTCGGCCAGGCGCTGCAACGCCTCGGCGCGCTCGAGGTGGCGGTCGAGCCGGCCCAGCACCCGCTCCAGCGGCGCGAGCGCCTCGGGGCCGCGGGTGAACGCGAAGAGGGTGAGCAGGGTGGTCGCGGCCTCGTCGAGGGCGCCCGCGCGCTCCTGGGCCGCCGCCAGCTTGAGGAGGAGCGGCGGCCGATCTTCCGGGCGCGCGGCGTCCACCCGTTGGCGCCACATCACCGCGAGGTCGGCCAGCCGACCGGCCTTCGCGAACAGCTCATCGAGGCGGCCCTGCGCCTCTTCGTCGCCGGGCACCTGCGCGAGCACGTCAGCCCAGGCGGAGATGGCCTCGTCGCTCGCGCCGCGCTGATCGAAGCGATGCGCCAGGGTGCGCAGCAGCACCAGGCGCGTCGCGCCGGAAGGCTGGGCGGAGGCGAGCTCGGTCAGCAGTTGCTCGACCTCTTCGGTGGCCTCGGCGGCCTCCGCGAGCTGGAGGGTGCGCTCGAGCAGCGCGGGATCGGAGGGCGTCTCGCGCAGCGCGCGGGTGCTGGCGAGGAAGGCCAGCTCGGGGTCGAGGAGCGGCCCGGCCCGCAGCTCGCTGAGGCGGCGCAGGGTCTCGGCGCGTTCGTGGGGCACCGTCTGGGTCGCCAGCTGTGCCTCGAGGATCTGCGCCACCGTGGGGAAATCGCCCAGCGCGGAGAGCGCCGGCACCGCCAGCTCCACCGCGCCTGACTGCGCCGGGCCGGGAGCAGAGGCGAGCTCAGTGAGCGCGGCGATCGCCTGGGCGTGGCCGGGCTCGAGGCGCAGCACGTCTCGCAGCAGCTCGAGCGCGCGGGCGTCGTCTTCGGGCGGGGCGAGCTTGAGCCGCGCCAGCCGCATTCCCAGGGCGACCCGCTCCGGCGCCTCTGCTGCGAGCGCGAGCTCCTTCTCCAGCACGGACGAAAGCCCCACGGCGTTGCGCGTCTGCTCGTAGAGCCGCGCCAGGGTCTTCAGCAGCGCGCGATCGCCGGGCGAGGCGTCCGAGAGCGCCTGGTAGGCCTGCGCGGCGCCCACGTCGTCCGCCAGCCCGTCTTCACACAGCGCGCCCAGCGTGCGCAGCAGCTCGAGGCGCGTGGGCTCCCCCGGGTTGGCGGCGAGCTGCATTCGCAGCGCCCGGGCGAGGCGGGTGAGGTCTCCGCGCTGGCGGCAGCGCTCCGCGAAGGCGGCGAGCAGGGCGGCGTCACCCGGAGCGGCCTCCGCCGCCCACTCCCAGGCCTCGAACGCCTGGGCGCGGTTCCCCAGCTCGTCGTGGAGCTCAGCCACTCTCCGCAGCAGCGAGGGATCGGGGTGGTTGGGATCGCGCTGCACCCAGTCTTCGTAGGTGGCGAGGAGCTCGCGCTGGGCGCCCACGCTCGCGGCGAGGCGCTCGACCTCGGCGCGCAGCTTCGGCTCGGAAGGAAAGAGCGCGCCCGCGCGGAAGGCGAGGGTGAGGGCGAGGCGAGGCTCGCCGGCCTTCTCCCTCAGGAAGGCCAGCTCGAGGAAGAGCTTGAACTGGTGATCAGGCGGGGCGCTCTCAACGCGGGCCTGGAGCACCTCCTCGAGCGCCTCGGCGTCGGGACCGCGCCGCACCACCGGCTCGAGCACTTCGGCGGCGGCGGCGCGCGCGCCGGGCGTGGTGAGCAGGCGCATCAGCCCCTCGGTGGCGGCCTGCTCCAGGCCGGCGCCGGTGAGCGCCTGGGCATAGGCGGCCACGGCCGCGGCGGGCTTCGCGTCCTCCAGCAGCTGGCCGCGGCGCAGGTGGATCGCGCTGACGTCGGCGACGAGCTTCTGCGTGAGCGACTCGTCCAGGGCAGCGAGCGCGGCGTCGGGCGCCCGGGCGGAGAGGAAGAGCTCGGCGGCAGCGGCGAAGCGGGCGTGCCGCTCGGGGCCGGGGTTCTCCAAGCGGGCGCGCCGCAGGGCCACCTCGGCGGCGTGCTTCAGATCCTTCGCTTCAGCGAGCAGCCGGGTGAGCGCCTCGAGCGCCTCGAAGTCGTCGGGCAGGGCGGCGAGCAGGTCGTTCCACAACACCTTCGCCTTCTGCGGCTGTTGCAGCTCCTCGCGCAGGCGGGCGCAGCAGCGCAGCAACGCGGAGAGCACCGAGGGGTTCTCGACGAGCTCCGACTCGTCCTCCACCACCTCAGCGAGCTCGTCGAGCGAATCGGCCTCGCGCGCCAGGCGCACGAGCTCGGGCAGCCGCGCCACGCGATCAGGCGCAGAGCGGAAGCCGGTCAGCGCGGCCAG
>VFKJ01000040.1 GCA_009885595.1 Myxococcales bacterium
CACCTTCCGCGCACCTGTCGCCTGACGAAGCCCTTGGACTCAGAGGGGAAATGGTCGAGTGTCAGTACCTGCTGGTACACCCTCCGCATGAAGCAAGCGCACTCAGTGGTGGAAGTCGCGAAGCTGCTCGGGCTGACGCCCGCGGCGACGCGTCAGCTGATCGAGGCGATCTTCGAGGGGCCGCGTGACGTGCTCTCGTTTCAGGACCTGGTGCTGCTGCGCACCGCCCACGGGCTCTCCAGCCGCAAGGTGCCCAGGGCCCGCATCACCGAAGCGCTCGCGCGCGTGCGCGGTGAGCTGCCCGCCGAGCAGCCGCTCTCCTCCGTCACCCTGCAGCAGGTCGGCAAGGAACTGGTCGTCAACGCGGGCGCCGCGAAGTGGAACGCCGCCTCGGGGCAGCAGCTGTTCGATCTCGATCGTTCGCAGGGTCGCGGGGCCACCTGGCTGCGGCCCGTGCCCACCCGCGACGCCGACGCGCTCTTCGCCAGCGCCGTGCGGCTCGAAGAGACCGACCCCACCGGCGCGCTCGAGGCCTACGCCGAGGCGGTCGCCGCCGATCCCCACCACGCCGACGCGCACGTGAACTTAGGCCGGCTGCTGCACCAGCACGGACGGCTCCGCGAGGCCGAGGCGCACTACGTCGCCGCCCTGGTCTCCCGTCCCACCGATGCAGTCGCCTGCTTCAACCTGGCGGTGGTGCTCGAAGACTTAGGCAAGCTCGACGACGCGATCGCCCGCTACCGCGAGGCCCTCGAGCTCGATCCCCATGTGATCGACGCGTACTTCAACCTCGCCCGCCTCTACGAGAAGAAGGGCGAGAAGCTGGCCGCCATCCGCAACCTGAAAGACTACGCGCGCCTCAGCGCACCTCGCTGACGCTCCACTCGATCGTCTCCAGCAGCTCCTTGCGGCGCTTCTGCACGTCGACGTCGAGGAACTTCACCGCCTCGCCCAGGCGATCCATCAAGCGGAAGTGCTTTCGCTTGCTCACCTTGAGCTGCATCAGCGCGTGCACCAGCCAGGGGAACACCGCCGTCACGTCGCAGTGGCAGTAGATCGAGCCCGTCTCCACCGCGTCGGCCGAGACCTTGCCCCAGGTGTGGCCTTCGCCCGCGGGGCAGCTGCTGAGCGCGCCGTTGTCCACCGGGTCGACGCAGAACTGCACGTCGATGTCGAAGCCCGAGGTGGGCACGTTGAGAATTTGATCGAGCAGCGGCTCGCCCTGCAGGGTGTAGTTCTTGGGCACCCCGCCCCCGAGGATCCACACCGCCATGCGCTTGTTGAAGTGGTGCCGGCAGTAGTGCTGGATCGCCGCCATCTCGTAGACGTCGTCGTTGATGTCGAGCTCGAACTTGAACTCCGGCCCGAGGATGCGCTTGAGCTTCACCACGTTGAGGAAGATCGAGCCGTCCTGCACCGCGCCCACGAAGATCGGAACGGCGCGGCGGTAGCAGGTGGACAGCAGCGAGGCCTGCTCCACGCCCAGCTCCTCCTCGATCGCGTTCATGTGCTTGCCGAGCAGGAAGTGGAACTCGGGCGTGGTCATCTTCTTCTGGAAGTCCGCGTGGCGGATGATCGCGGAGAAGAGCCGATCGGTGTCGAGCAGCACCTCTTCGGCGAAGCCTAGGTCGTAGATGCGAATGATGCGCGCCAGCCGGTACTGCAGGTCGCCCGCGTTGGGGTTCACCTCGCGGATGCCATGGCCGATGATC
>VFKJ01000132.1 GCA_009885595.1 Myxococcales bacterium
CGCGAGAGCACCAGCTCAAGACCGGCGATTCCATCGAGCTCATCACCGCCGAGGGCGCCAAGCCCTTCGTCATCCATGGGCTGCTCAAGGAGACCGGCCCGCTCAAGGCCTTCGGCGGCTCGGTGGCGGTGATGTTCTTCGGCTCGCTGCAGGAGGCGTTCTCGAAGGGCCGCACGCTCACGCGCATCGACGTGGCCATCGATCAGAAGATCGGGCTCGAGGCGATGAAGGAGCGGCTGCAGCAAGTGGTGGGCTCGAGCATCGAGGTCGACTCACCCGATCGCCGCGGCCAGACGGTGCAGACGATGCTGCGCAGCTTCCAGCTCGGCCTCAACCTGGGCTCGGTGGTGGCGCTGCTGGTGGGCGTGTTCCTCGTCTACAACACCGTGTCCATCAGCGTGGTGCAGCGCCGCCGGGAGATCGGCACCCTGCGCGCCCTGGGAGCGACCCGGAACCGCATCCTCGGCCTCTTC
This sequence comes from Myxococcales bacterium, assembly GCA_009885595.1. Taxonomy (GTDB): domain Bacteria; phylum Myxococcota; class Myxococcia; order Myxococcales; family Myxococcaceae; genus Archangium_A. Next base: position 474 of record VFKJ01000132.1, read on the forward strand.
GCGCTGGAGGCCGGCGTGCTGGGGACGGTGGGCAGCCTGCTGGGGGTGCCGTTGGGGGTGCTGGTGGCCAGGGGCGCCATCGGCACGGTCTCGAGCAGCGTCTCGGAGATCTACGTCAAGGTGAACATCAAGGACATCCAGCTCGGCACCCCCGAGCTCATCTTCGGGGTGACCATGGGCATCCTGGGGAGCGTGTTCGCGGCGCTGCGCCCCTCGTTCGTCGCCTCGTCGGTGCAGCCGGTGGAAGCGCTGCGCAAGGACGCCGCCATCGGCGCCGGCGCGGTCGAGATGAAGTCGTGGCCCACGTACGTGGGCGCGCTCCTGCTGCTCGTCGCGTGGCCCCTGACGCAGATCCCTCCGCCCCAGGAGAACCTGCCGCTGGGTGGGTACGCGGCCATCTTCTTCATCTTGATGGGGGTGACGCTGCTCTCGCCGCTGCTGCTGCGCTGGCTCAACAAGCCCTTCCGGCGCCCCGGCGAGCTGTTGTTCGGGATCTCCGGGCGCCTGGCCGCGGACAACTTCGCGCGCGCTCCGGTGCGCACCTCGGTGCCGGTCTCGGCGCTCTCCATCGGGGTCTCGATGGCGGTCACCCTCGGCGCCTTCCTCGGCAGCTTTCAGGACAGCGCGGATCGCTGGATCGAACAGGCGATCCCCGCGGACCTCTTCGTCACGTCCTCGGCGAAGCTGGCGGGGGTGCAGAACCAGCCGATGCAGGCCAGCATCGGGAACGAGCTGGCCACCATTCCCGAGATCGACCTCATCGACCCGGTGCGGCTGCTGCAGCACGACGCGCTGGGGCTGCGCATCTTCGTCATCTCGCTCAACCAGGAGATCTACTCCACCCGGGGCAAGCCGCTGATCCTCGAGGGCACGCTGCCGACCCCGGCGCAGCGCGACGCGAACTACGTGACGATCAGCGAGAACCTCGCGCGCCGCCGCGACCTCAAGCCCGGCAGCACCTTCCCCATGAAGACGCCCACCGGCGAGCGCCTCTACACGGTGGGCGCGGTGATCATCGACTACACCTCGGACCAGGGCTCGGTGATCATGGACCGGTCGATCTTCGTGAAGCAGTTCCTCACGGACCAGGTCGACACCTTCCACATCTACCTGAAGGACCGCGCCACCCTCGACCAGACCCGCTCGGCGATCACCGCGATGCTGGGCAAGCGCTTCAACCTCTTCGTGCTCTCCAACGCCGAGCTGCGGCAGGAAGCGCGCAAGCTGCTCAGCAGCGCCTTCAGCATCACCTATGCGATGGAGGTGGTGGCGGTGGCGCTGGCGCTGCTCGGCATCATCAACACCCTGCTGGCGGCGGTGCTCGATCGCACGCGCGAGGTGGGCCTGTTGCGCGCCGTAGGGGCCGACCGGAAGCAGATCATCAAGCTCTTCGCCGGGGAGGCCTTCTTCATCGGCCTCACAGGCAGCTTGCTGGGGGTGATGACAGGTGGGGTCATCGGGTACATCGTGACGAAGATCGTGGGCGTGCAGGGCACGGGGTGGAACTTCCCCTACTCGTTTCCCTTCGAGACGGCCGCCCAGATGGTGGTGGTGGGGACGGTCTCTGCGGTGCTGGCGGGCCTCTACCCGGCCCGTCGGGCAGCGAACCTCGACGTGGTCGAGGCGCTTGCCTACGAGTAAGGGCTATAGTCCGCCGCTCCGATGGCCAGCTCGTTTCGCATCTTGTTGGTGGAAGACGAGCCGGTGATCCGCGAACTGGTGCGCAGCCTGCTCACCGAGAGCGACTGCGAAGTCGAGACTGCCTCTCACGCCGCCGACGGGCTCAAGCTGGCCAAGACGCAGACGTTCGATCTGGTGCTGCTCGACGTGGTGTTGCCCCCGGTCGGGAGCATCCAACTCGACGGCATCGCGGTCTGCCGCATGCTGCGCGCCGATCCGCGGACGGCGAAGACGCCCATCTACATGCTGACCGCGAAGGCGAAGAAGTCCGACGTGGACATTGCGATGAAGGCGGGCGCGAACGGCTACATCCACAAGCCGTTCCGCGGCGCCGAGCTGATGGACCTGGTGTCTGCGCTCAAGACGCGCGCGGTGACGCCGGTCTGATCACGGCAGGCGCGGGTGAAGAAACCGCGCCAGCGCGAACATGTCATCCCAGTCGAGCTGATCGAACTCGAGCGCCAGCTCCTCTTCACCGCGGCGGCGAACGGTCGCCTGGGTGACCACCTCGCGACCACCGGGGATCGGGATCGAGAGCGTCATGCGATCGTCGGCGCTGCCGAAGTCGCCGATGAGCTTGAGGCCGGCCATCGAGAGATCGGTGGCCTTGGCCACCAGCGAGCGGCCCCCGGTGGAGAGCTTCACCATGAAGCCGGCGTCGACGCGCGGGTGGAAGCGGGTGGGCATCAGGGACTGCGCGGTGACGGTGATCATGAGGTCGGGCTCCTTCAAGGTGGGCTGCGCTACAGACCGCCATCAGTGTTGATCACGATGTTGCACCCGCAACTTTTCGGTCCGGAACCCCGGGAAACTGGACGAGGCTCCTACCCCGTATGAGCGCAACCACCGAGATCGTCATCACCCTGCCTCACCAGCGGCGCATCGATGCCCAGGTGGGCCAGCACGTGGTCCACACCGATCAGCCGACCGACAACGGCGGTGAAGGCTCGGCGCCGTCTCCGTTCGAGCTCTTCCTGGCGTCGCTGGGCACCTGCGCCGGCATCTTCGTGCAGGGCTTCTGCGCCAAGCGCGGCCTGAGCACGGAAGGCATTCGCCTGATCGAGCGCCCCACCTACGGTGACGATGGCATCCTCAAGGCGGTCGACATCGAACTGCAGCTGCCCTCCAGCTTCCCCGAGAAGTACCGCGAGGCCGTGGTGCGGGTGGCGCAGGAGTGCTCGGTGAAGAAGGCCATCGCCGCCCAGCCGCAGTTCACCGTGCACGCCGTCTGAGCCGTGGGGTAGACCCTCAGGCCCGGTGACGAAGCCCCGAATCGGCCTGGTCTGTTCTGGTGGTGGAGCGCGCGGCGCCTACGAGGCCGGCGTCATCCGCTACCTGCGTGAAGAGCTGCCGCCCGCCGCTCGCAAGCACGTGCGCTTCGACGTGCTCTCGGGCACCTCGGTGGGCGCGAGCACGGCCTGTTTCCTGGCAGCCACGATGCACACGCCCGACGAGCAGGGCCGCGGGCTGGCCGGCTTGTGGACCGCGCTCAGCTTCGAGAAGGTGTTCCGGGTCGAGGGCGAGTCGCTCTACTCGGTGAGCCGGAAGATCTGGCGCGCCACGCGGGCCAATGAGCGGCCCGAGGGCTGGCGCCTCTACGATCTGTTCCACCCCGAGCCCATCGAGCAGCTCGTGCGGCACTCGATCGACTGGCCGCGCATCGCCGCGAACCTGGCCCGCGGGTTGTGTTCGGCGGTCTCCGTCTCGGCCACCCGGATTCGCGATGGCAAGACGGTGATCTTCATCCAGCGCAGGGAAGGCGGGGTGCCGCACTGGAGCCGCGACCCCTACCAGCAGCCGGTCGAGGTGGTGCTGGGGCCGGAGCACGCGCTGGCGAGCGCCGCCATTCCGCTGCTGTTCAAGTCGGCGCGGGTGGGCGACGACTACTACTGCGATGGCTTCGTGCGGCAGAACACGCCGCTGTCCCCTGCCCTGCGGCTGGGGGCCGATCGGGTGCTGATCCTCTCGCTGCGGCACAAGCCGAAGTCCGAGGTCGCGCCTGCCACGCACGTGACCATGCCGACCACGCCGCAGGTGATCGGCAAGGTGCTCAACGCGCTGATGGTCGATCGCACCGAATACGATCTCGATCGGCTGCGCCGACTCAACGAGATGCTCGAGAGCGGCCGCCGTACCTACGGCGACGACTTCGTCTCGCGCATGAACGAGACCCTCGAGCAGATCCGCGGGCAGCCGTATCGGGTGGTGCGAGACCTGGTGGTGCGCCCCAGCCGCGATCTGTCCGAGCTGGCGCGGCCGCACCTGGAGAAGCGCGCGAAGCTCGAGGCGCAGGCGCTGCCCACCCGGCTGCTGCATCGGCTCTCCGGCTCGAACCTCTTCACCCAGGCGGAGCTCGGCAGCTACCTGCTCTTCGACGCGGACTACGCGAACGATCTCATCTCGCTCGCGATGGAAGACGCGCACGCCAGGCGGGATCAGCTGATCGAGTTCTTCGATCCCGCCTCGAAGTAGTCAGCGGGGCCAGGTCTTCTGAGAAAAGCCCTGGCGCTCGTACCAGCCCCGCCGCTCCGGCGAGAGCTCGGTCCACGGCTTGCGATCGTTGAGCTCGGGCATGGGGCCGAAGATGCCTTCCTGCTTGCCTCCGATGTCGGCGTAGTAGCGCTTGTCGATGCCCTTCGAGGTGAACCCGATCTTCCCATCGCCCTCGAGCGTCCACCCGAACAGGTGCGCCTCTTCCTTGGCGACGAGGGTGGCGCCGGTGGTCGCGTTCTTCCTGTTCACGAAGGTCTCGACCGCGACGCCTTCCACCACCGGGACCCTGAAGGTCGCCTTGCCCTCGCGTTCGAGCTCCACCCCGAAGCCGCCCACCTCTCCGGAGACCGCCTCCAGGTGACCATCGGGGCTGAACTTGGCCTCGAGCTCGGTGCCGTGACGCCCCACACCGATGAGGCTCTCGGTGCCCACGTCCTGGTTGATGATGCGGCCGTCCTGGGTGAGCGTGCCCTTCGCCGAGAAGGACTGCCCGGCGGAGCCCTCGGTGTCCTTCCCCACCTCACCTTCGGCCTTGAGCTTGAGCTTCACTTCGAAGTCGAGGCCGAAGCCGCCCGCGGACAGCTCGCGACGGAAGACGCTCACCTGCTGGGAGAGGGCCACCGCGGCACGCTCGATCCCGATGTCCCGGGAGCACAGGTCGCCGGCGAACCGCCTGGCCTTGAAGTCTTCCTCGCCGAGCCCCGGCTCGAGCAGCTGGGGAGGCTGGGAGAGCGGACCGAGCGCGCGCAGCTCGAGCGGCGTCTTGCACCCACCCGCCTTCTTGCACCACGCGTCGACGTACTGGTTGAAGGTCGCCTCGTACTGGCGGCCTCGCGCGGCGTTTTCTCGGTGGATGAGCTGGCGCAGCTCCAGGGGCAGCGATGGAAGATTCGCGATCAGCGGGGGCTGAGCAGGGGGCTGGGGATCGCGCAGCCCCGGCGGCAGCAGCGCAGGCCTCGCGGTGGTCAGGCCACCTCGCACCGCCGACTCGGCCAGCTCGCGCCGCTGCTCAGCGGGCATCGTCTCGCACAGCACGCGCAGCTCACCTGAGGTCGACAGCGCCTTGATGGCCTTCTGGTACTCGCCCGGCGGCAGGCTCTCGAGCAACCCGACCGCGTGCCTGCACTCCTCACCCGTCACCATCCAGTCGAGGGCGCCGCGGGTCATCAGCTCCTTCACCTGGGCCACCACGGCCTGGGCGTCGAGCCGCCCGACGTTCTGTGCCGCGATGGCGCCGACGGACGAGCCCTGCAGGACGGGCGAGCCCGGGCCCGAGGTGTCGAAGGCCTCCACCTCTGAGCGCGACGCGCGACTGGTGGCACCGACGGCATTGGCATTCTCGCGGGGGGCCTCGAGCTCGGGCGCGTGGGTCAGGGTCAGGGATTCACGGTTCACGGTGGTCATGCGGAGTGCCTCTGGGGTTGGGGTTCACGCACGGCCTCCGCAGCATTCGTTCCAGCGACGGCTCCGACTTCTTTCGCGAGGTTTCGTTTGCACACCCATCCACCGGCGTGGACGGGGCGGCTGAACCTGGAGCCGTCGAAATCCGCCCACTTCGACTCGGCACGGGAACTGAACTGCCGGCCGCCACCACACGCTGCCCGGAGGACTTCCCATGGACTCGCCGAACCGCATCTCGTTGACCCCCACCGTCGCCCGCCAGACCCCGAAGAACGAGTTTGGCAACGTGCTCAAGAACGCCCTGCAGACCGCGGCCAACGCCGGGGGCGCGCTGCTGGGCTCGATCCCGGGCGGCGGGGTGATCAGCGCGGCGGTGAGCAACGTCACGGCGCTCGCGAGCGGTGGCAGCGCCCAGGGCGCCCTGGCGGCGACCGGCGTCACCACGGTGGGCGGCGGTGGCGCGATGGGCGGGGCCACGGCGCAGGCGCTGGCGACCTCGCCCAACGGCGTGCCCGGCGAGCTCACGGGGATGATCGGCCAGATGAGGGCGGAGGCCGATCGCTCCACCATGATGCAGATGCAGATGCAGCAGGAGAGCCGCGAGTACAACACCATCTCCAACGTGCTCAAGGTGCGGCACGACTCGGCGAAGTCGGCCATCAACAACATCCGCTGAGGGCACGGCCATGGCGATCACCCCACTCTCGGGCGCCGGCCCCGCAGGCATCTCCGGCACAGGCAGCTCTCAGAAGATCGGCGAAGGTTTCGGCAAGGTGATGAAGGCGCAGACCGCGCCGACGGGCCGCACGGAGAACGCGCCGACGCCGGTGAAGAGCGAGGCGAGCTCGGTGCAGCAGGCCAAGCCCGGCAAGTGCAAGGTCGAGGGCACGACCCGCACAGAGCCCTCGAAGCAGGTGACGGCCACCAAGGTGCTCGACCAGGTCAACCAGGCGCAGAACCGGATGGAGCAGATCCTCAAGATGGCGGAGTCGGGGAAGTCGTTCTCGCCCGCCGAGCTGCTCTCGCTGCAGACGCACGTGTACCGCGCCTCCCAGGAGCTCGACCTCGCCGGCAAGGTCGTCGAGAAGGCCACGGGCGGCGTGAAGCAGGTCCTCCAGACGCAGGTGTGAGCCCCGCCATGAACCGCCCCTTCCGCACCGTGACTCTCACCGCCGCCTTCTTCCTCACCGCTTGCTCGTCCCAGATTCAGCACGGCCTCGACGAGCGTGACGCCAACGAGATCATCTCGGCCCTGGTCGCGCGGGGCTTCGAGGCGAAGAAGGTGGCCGAGAAGGGCAAGAAGCCCACCTGGGCCATCGAGCTGGACGACAGCCAGGCGACCGAGGCGATGCGGGTGCTCAACGAGCTCAAGCTGCCCCGCCCCGCGCGCCTCAAGACCCAGACGCTCGCCCAGAGCGTGGGCCTCATCGATACCCCGGCTGCCGAGCGGCTGCGCCAGCTCGAGGCGCAGGAAGGTGACATCGAAGAATCACTGGAGACGATGGACGGGGTGGCGTCGGTGTCGGTCGAGCTCGTGGTGCCCGCGCCTCCGCGACCGGGTCAGCTGGCGACGCCTTCGAAGGCCTCGGTGCTGGTCCGGGTGCAGCCGATCGCGCTGGAGAAGCTGCAGATGCAGCGCGCCGAGCTGCGCGCGCTGGTGGCTGCCGCCGTCGAGGGGCTCAAGCCGGACGACGTGGTGTTGGTGATCGATCCGGTGACCATTCCCGAGGCGCCCGTGCGTGAGGAACCCGCCAGCATGCGCCCCCTGGTGATCGTGCTGGGCCTTTGCCTGTCCCTGGTGGCGATGCTGGTCGTCTTCCTCTCCTGGCGGCTGCGGGTGAGCCGGAAGGTCGTCGCACCGCAGGCTCCCGCGGTGACGCCGTCCCCCCAGCGGCCGGTGATCAACCCGGCGATTCAGCGAAAGGTGGCTTGAGCCATGAGCAAGACCCGGCTCGACCGCAAGAGGAAGGACCACCAGGCGCACCGGGTGATGGGCTTTCCGGAGCGGGTCGCGCTCTTCGTGGGCGCGATTCACCGGCCGCGCGCCGAGGAGTTGCTCGCTGGCTTCGCGGAGGAGCCCCGGGAGCGCGCGAGCGCCTTCCTGTGCGAGATGCGCCAGTGGGACTCCGCCACGCGGCAGGCCCGCCTCGCCCACGAGTTCGGGGTTTGCCACGAAGCCGGCGAGCGGCTTCAACAGCTGGTGGTGCAGGCGACCGGTGAGCTGCGCGCGGCGATCGTCGCGTCGCTGCCCCCCGCCGTCCGGTCGCAGTTTCCGCAGTTCGCGGGTGGAGCGGAGACGTTCCCCGTGGCCGTGCGTGCGCTCGCCGCCCGCCTGGTGAAGGAAGCGTCGCGCTGAGCGCTCGCCCGCGACTCCGCTCGGGGTGAGCGGGGTCCACCGGCTGAGACTCGGCGCTTCCCGTAACGCCTCGAAACCACTCAGAAGTTGACTGGCCCGGTCCCTGAAAAGGACCGCCGCCATGATCGAGGAAACGACGCAGATCACGGAGACGGTGCCCACCCCCGAGGTGGCGCCACGCAGCCCTGCAGCCAATCGCGTTCGACTGGCGCCCACCCGGAAGCTGACCCGCGCGCACCTGGCCATCAGCGCACGGCCTTCAGTCACCGCGGCGCTGAGCGAGGCGAGCGCGCGGGTCGCGCAGCAGCTGGGGCCGCAGCTCAAGACGACCCTCAGCTGCGCGAGCACGCTGTTGGCCTCGACGATTCACCCCTTCAGCCACCTCGCGGGCAAGGCGCTGTTCGTCACCCTGGAGTTCGGCGGCGAGGCCCTGGGCGTGCTCGAGCTCGACCTGCTGGGCGCGGGCGCGATCCTCGGGCGGATCACCGGCGGGCAGTAGCCGGCCGGCGTCCCCACCCGGCTCTCCCACATCGAGGAGGCGGCGCTGGGCTGGGTCGCGCTCACCAGCCTCGCCGAGCTGCGCGGGGAGCAGGCCTTCGCCGGCCTGTGCCCGCGGTTGCTGTCACTGACGCTCGATCGCGGCGAGATCCTCCGGCAGGTCGACGCGCGGCTTCGTCACGTGGCGGTGCAGCTCGAGCTGGCGATTGGGGAGACGCGGTGCCTGGGTCGGCTGCTGCTCCCCTCGCTGTGGTTGCAGTCGAAGTTCGACGCGATGCCGAAGGAGACCGCCGGGCCACTGCTCGAGGAAGTCGCGAACGCGACCGTGCCCGCCCGCTGCCTCCTCGGGACCGCAGCACTGCCGCCCGCAGACGCGGCCTCGCTCACCTGTGGCGACGTGGTCCTCTTCTCCAACGTCGCGCACCACGAACACGGGCTCACCGGCGCCGGTCGCCTGATCGCGCCCTCCTTCGAGCTGCACGGCACCTTCACCGAAGCAGGCTTCACCCTCACCCGCGCTTTCGAGCGCCCCACCCAGGAGTCCGCAATGTCGCAGGTTGATCCCACCGTCCCCGTCGAAGTCGAGATCGAGCTCACCCGCCTGCGCCTGCCGCTGCACCAACTCGGCAACGTTCGGCCCGGCAGCGTGCTGCCGCTGCACATCAACGCCGCCCAGCAGGTGATCGTCCGCATCGGCGACAAGGCCATCGCCAGGGCGGAGCTCGTCGAGATCGAAGGCGAGATCGGCGCGCGCATCATCGCGATGCTCTGAGGCCCGCCATGACGCTCTCTGTCCGTCACAAGCTCGTCGGCGCGGCCCTGCTGGCCTTGATCGCGCCTCTCCTCGCCGCGGCGCAGGGTGCCTCGGCCGCGACGGCCGCGCGCGTGCTGCTCGGCGTGGCCGCTGCGGGGGGCCTGGTGTTCTGGTTTCTCCGCGCGCGGGGGGGCCTGGGGACCTCGAAGTTCAAGACGGCGCCCCGCCTCGCGGTCGTGCAGCGGGTCGGGCTCTCTCAGCGCACCGGGCTCGCGCTGATCGAAGTCGATGGAAAGCCCTACCTCGTCATTCATGGAGACGGCTTCGCGAAGATCAGCCCCGCGCGGCGCCCCACGCGCGTCACCACCCGCCTTGCCCTCGAAACCCTCACCAGCCTCTCCGAAGGAGCGCCGTCATGACGCCGCTACTGTTCGTCCCCCTCGCAGCGAAGAGCGCAGAGCTGCCGCCCGATGGCTTCGCCAGCAACCAGGTGCAGATGATGGGGTTGCTCGCGGCGATGGCGATCATTCCCTTCGCGATCATGATGCTGACGAGCTTCTCGAAGATCGTGGTGGTGCTGTCGATCGTGCGCTCGGCGCTGGGCACGCAGCAGGCGCCGCCCACGATGGTGCTCACGGGGCTGGCGGCGGTGCTCTCGGCCACTGTGATGGCGCCGACCTTCGAGAAGATGTGGACGCAGGGCCGGCAGACGTGGGCCGAGGGGCCTGACGCGGTGGCGATGTTCTCCTCCGCGGGCGCGGTGCTGCAGCCGCTCAAGGACTTCCTGGTCAAGCACGGCAGCGCCGAGGAGCGGGCGCGCTTCGTGGACATGGCGCGCGAGCTGCGCCCTGAAGACGAAGCCGACGCGGTGAACGAAGGTGACGTCTCGGTGATCGTGCCGGCCTTCGTGCTCACCGAGCTCAAGGAGGCCTTCATCATCGGCTTCCTGATCTTCCTGCCGTTCCTGGTGCTCGACATGTTGATCGCCAACGTGCTGCTCGCGCTGGGCATGCAGACGCTCAGCCCCAGCCAGGTGAGCCTGCCGTTCAAGATCCTCCTCTTCGTCGCGGTGGACGGCTGGGCGCTGCTCTCGCGCGGGCTCATCCTTGGGTACCGGTGACGCCATGGACACCTCACTTCTCCTCGGGGTCGCGCGCGAAGCGCTGATGCTGATGGTGCTCGCCTCGCTGCCGCCCATCGGCGCGTCGCTGATCGTCGGCTTCATGATGAGCCTGCTGCAGGCCACCACCCAGGTGCAGGAATCGACGCTCTCGGTGGTGCCCAAGCTGTGCGCGGCGGTGCTTTCGCTGGTGATCGCCGGCCCGTGGATCGGCGCGCAGCTGACCCGCTTCACCACGCAGTTGATGCTCACCCTCCCCTCGGTCGCCTCATGAACACCGAGGCGCTGAACCTCGCGATCGAGACGCTGCAGCCGCACGTGCTGGCGATCGCGCTCATCAGCGCCCGGTTGATCCCCGTGGCGTTCCTCTGCCCCCTCTTCGGCGGCTCACACGCGCCGACTCACGTGAAGTTGGGCGTGGTGCTCGCGCTGGCGCTCTTTCTTCACGGCGCCGGCGGCATCGCGGCTCCCGGGGGAGTGATCAGCGCCTTCGACCTCGCCGCGCTGTGTGCCCAGGAGCTGCTCTTCGGAACCTCACTCGGCCTGGTCGCCGCGCTCCCCTTCGACGCGGCGCGCATGGGCGGCCGCTTCATCGATCTCTTCCGCGGCTCGTCGGCCGAAGCCGCGCTCCCCATGGCGGGCTCGAAGGAGGCGGCCACGGGCGACGCGCTCTATCACCTGCTGCTCGCGCTGGGCTCAGCCGGGGTGCTGCTGCCCTTGATGCTCGCCGCGCTCACGAAGAGCTACGGGCTGGTCGCGGCCGGCGGCTTCCACCACACCGAAGACGTGGCGCTGCACCTCGCGGGGCTGGTGGGCGCCGCGTTCGCCACCGGCTTTGCCATCGGCGCGCCCATCGCGGGGCTGACGCTCACCATCGACGCGTGCCTGGGGCTCGCCTCGAGGGCCGCCCCCAACATGAACCTGCAGGAGACCGGCGCGCCCTTGAGGATCCTCGGCGGCGGCGCGGTGGTGTGGCTGATGGTCGGCCTGGTCGCGGCGCGGCTGCAGGACTTCGCGCTCGCTCACGCGGACGAGCTGGTCTCGCTCTCGTTCATGGGGTTGACGGGCTGAGCCGCGGGTGGACGGCGAGCTCACCGCAAGTCACTGAAATCGCAGAGAAACGACTTGGCCCGAAGCCTGCTCAAGGGACCTGCGCCCATGAGCGAGAAGACCCACCAGCCTACGGAGAAGAAG
>VFKJ01000185.1 GCA_009885595.1 Myxococcales bacterium
AGGAGGAGGCGGCGTTGAAGAAGGGCGTGGGCAGCGTCGATGCCCTGCTGCGTTCAGGGGAGACCTGGACGGTCGACTGAGTCAGGGCTCTTGAGGGGCGCAGTGAGGGAAGGCTGCGTCCACCTGCGCCCTCGTTGAGCAGGCCTCTCGGCTCGAGGCCTCGGGATCTTCGGTGAGCCCAGCGAGGTGATGGTGACTCCGCAGGGGCGAGGGTTTCGAACAACGTAATCTCTTGATTACATTTTTCACCGACACTGAAAAACGTAATCAAGAGATTACGTTGGTTGAGACGCATGCCGGCCCCCCGACCTCGTCACAACCACATCGCTGAGTTCATTGAGGACCAAGAAGCAAGGAGAGAGGGGCCCGCTCGAAGCGACTCGTGAGCGAGCACTCCTTTTCACCGCGTTCCCCAGGGCGCTGGGCGCCTGCTGATCACCCCGGCACAGACTTCGTCCAGATCTCCTGGAACCGGCCCTTGAACACCGCCGCCGTCTCCTCGTGATTCTTCACCGTGATCCGGTTCTCCGAGTGCTTGGTCGACGACGACTCCGAGAAGTTCGCGCTGCCGAAGAACACGTCATTCCCGACCACGCCGAACTTCTCGTGCATGGTCTTCGCCTTCTGAATGCGCACCTCGACCGGGTAGCCCTGCGCGGCGAGCGCCTTGAGCGCCGCGGCCGCCGGAGCGGTGAAGTTGTTCTCCAGCACCACCCGCACCACCGCGCCGCGCTTGGCCGCCGCGATGAGCGACACGAACTCCGGCGCTGAAGGGCTGGCGCCGTACATGGCGACGTCGATCTCCTGGCCTGCCTTGGCGCGGTTGAACAGGTCCGTCGCTGCCACGGTCACCGACGCGCGGGTGCTGCCGATGACGCCGTCCGCGCCCGCCGCCAGGGCGCTGCGGCTGCCGTCAGGTCCGTACCCCGTGCCGCCGGCCGGCGCACCCGCGGGACGGCTGTTGAAGAACGCCTCCACGTCGACGGCGGTGAGCGAGTCACGCAGCCGCGTGATCGTCGCCTTCGGCACGCCCACCTTGATCAGATCGTCGATCGAGTCGAAGTCGCCGTGCTTCTCGCGGAACGCCACCAGCGCGGTGGCCTGCTTCTTGGTGAGCCCGACCTTGTCGAGCTCCTCGAGGTTGGCGGTGTTGATCGAGACCTGGCCCGAGCCGAAGCCGATGTTCTGCAGCTCTTCCGCGGTGAGGCGGCTCGCCACCTGCGGCAGGCGCTCCATCAGGTCGGCCACGTCGGCGAAGCGGCCAAACTTCGCCCGTTCCTGCATCACGGTGCGCGCGACCGCCTTCGAGCCGAGCAGGGCGCCCAGGCGCGCCTCGTCCTGCACGCGGAAGCCGTTGATGTCGAGGCTCTTGCTGTCGGAGGGCAGGGTGTACGCGGCGAACGAGTCATCGGGCCGGTTGGTGGTGGCGGTGGCCGGCTTGCCGTGCGCGACCAGCATGTCGTTCCACTTCGTCCCCTTGTAGTTCGCGAACGCATTGGGCGAGAGCGCAGCGTCGGGGTTGTTCCAGTAGCCGGCGAACTCGCCACCGAACTGCTCCACCGCGCGGCGCGACGAGCTGTCCTTGTTCTCGAAGATCGTGAGGTCCTCGTAGTTCTTGGTGTCGGCGGTCGCAGACCAGTTGAACGAGCCGGTGAGGAGCGCGTCGGGCTTGCCGTCGATGAAGGTGACGAAGCCCTTGTGGTGATTGAGGCCCTGGGTCGCGCCGTGGTTGTAGTCAGGGCGCTTCAAGGTGTCGTTCCACACGTAGGGGAAGTCCTTCTTGAACTTCACCTGGATGTTCGGGAGCCCCAGCTTGGCGAGTTCGGGCAGGGCGTTGCCGCCGGTGGCGCTCGCCTGGCCCGAGTCGGCGATCACCCGGAACGTCACGTTCGGGCTCTGGCGCGCGATGTCGGTGATCGCCTGCTGCATCACGTCGCTCTGGAACTCGAAGATGAGCATGTTGACTTCCATCGGGCGGCCGTTGGCGCGCCCCACGGCGTCCTGCAGCTCCTTCACCATGCGCGTCTCGACCGACTTGCCCTGCAGGGTGAAGACGTTGCTCACGCCGTCGAGGTTGCCGAGATCGGACATCGACTTGAGCGCGACGTGCGCGCCCTCGAGGCCCAGGCCGATGCGATCGGGGGTGAGCGCGCCCGTACCGGCGGAGTCGAAGGCGTCGGCCACCGCCTGCACCTCTTGGGCGGAGAGCACCTTGTTGCGATCGGCGCCGGCCGCGCCCACCAGCGCGCTCTGAATGCGGGTGCGATCGGCGTCGGTGGTGGCGCGCGCGAGCACGCGGTCGACGATGGGACGGGCAGCCGCCGACAGCTTGAGCTGGGAGAAGGTGGTCATGGGGAGCGCGATCCCACCCACTCAGGCGGTCGAATGCAACACCGATCACGCGGAGTTCATCGACGCTTGCGAAGCCCGCGGTACAGCAGGAAGCCCAGCGCCCCCACGCCCGCAATCCCCGCCAGCACGCGCCCCCGAGGCGAGCGCCGCACGTCATCGACGATCCCTTCCACCGCGTTCACGCGATCGGCGAAGAGCAGCAGCAGCCAGTGCGCCAGGTCGTTCTCGCCGAGCTTGAACGCCTGCGTCCGAATGAAGCCGCTCAGGCCGCGCGGGGGCAGGGTGCTCCCGAACACCGGCGTGAGCCCCGGGCGCTGAGACGAGTGGAAGACCCTCACCTGCTGCAGTTGCTGCTCGGGCACGGTCCAGTGCACGTTCTCCAGCCGCGGAGGCTTGCGCTCCTTGGGGTAGGCCGGGCGGTTGCGATGATCGAGATCCGCGCCCCAGCCGCGAATGTGGGAATGGCCATTGCGCTTGGTTGCCATGGTGGTTCCTTTCAGTGCGGCAGGCTGGCCGTCGGTGGCAGCAGCACCGTCTTGATGCAGCCGTCCAGCTTCCGCGAGAACACCTCGTACGCCTCCGAGACGTCCTCCAGCGGCACCCGGTGGGTGATGATCGCCTTGGGATCGAGGTTGCCCTGCTGGATGTGCTCGATCAGCCGGGGGAGGTGGCGCTTCACGCTGGCCTGGTTCATGCGCAGGGTGAGGCCCTTGTTGATCGCATTGCCGAGCGGCACCGCGTTGAAGGTGGGGCCGTAGACGCCCACGATCGACACCACGCCGCCCTTGCGCACGGAGTTGATCGCCCAGTGCAGCGCCGTCGCCGAGCCCGACTGCAGCTTGAGCTTCACCCCGGTGAGCGTCTGCGCGGCGTTGCCCGCGGCCTCGCAGCCCACCGCGTCGATGCAGACGTCGGGCCCCAGGCCGTCGGTGAGCTTCTTGAGGTGCATCGGCAGGTCCTTCACCGACTTGAAGTCGACCACCTCGCACTGCGCGTAGCGCTTGACGAACTCGAGCCGGTACTCGACGTGATCGACGACGATCACCCGGTTCGCGCCCAGCAGCCACGCCGACTTCGCCGCGAAGATGCCGACCGGCCCCGCGCCGAAGACGACCACGGTGTCACCTTCCTTGATCTCTCCCATCTCCGCGGCCTGGTAGCCGGTGGGGAGCGCGTCGGTGAGCAGCACCGCGTCGTCGAGATCCATCCAGTCGGGAATGATCGTCGGCCCCACGTCGGCGAGCGGCACGCGCACGTACTCGGCCTGGCCACCGTTGTAGCCGCCCGCGGTGTGCGAGGAGCCGTAGGTGGCGCCCACCGCCGTCGCCTCGGGGTTGGTGTCGTTGCAGTTCCCATACAGCTCGCGCTGACAGAAGAAGCAGCTGCCGCAGAAGATGTTGAACGGCACCAGCACCTGCTGGCCCACCCGCACGTTCTGCACGGAAGGGCCGATCTCTTCGATCACCCCGGTGAACTCATGGCCGAAGATCGAGCCCACCCGCGTGTCGGGGACCAGCCCATGGTAGAGGTGCAGATCCGACCCGCAGATGCACGAGCGCGTCACGCGCACGATGGCGTCGTTGGGGTGTTCGATCGTCGGCTCCGGCACCTGGTCAGCGCGCACCCGGCGCCCGGCGTTCACGCGCGCCGCCACCGCCTTGTAGTCCGTGCCCAGCTCGATGCTGATGTTCGGATGATCGAGCATGC
>VFKJ01000235.1 GCA_009885595.1 Myxococcales bacterium
CCCTCGAGTCGGTGATGCCGCCCCGGCTGCCGCTGGCGGTGGTGCGGATGGTGTCGATCCGCGCGGCGCTCGATCTCCCACCGCTCTGAGCGGGTCAGGGTGAGGGGCCTTCGAGCATGCCGCGCCCAGGTGTGCCAGCTTCCAGTCCATGCACGCACTCATTCTGCTGGCCGCGTTGGCGCAGGCCCCCGAGGTCGAGTCGGCGAAGGTCTTCCGCGGTCCCGAGGGCCAGTTGGTCGAGCTCGCCACCCTCAAGCCGCGCGCGGCGAAGAAGCTGCTGGTGCGCGTGAAGGCGGCCGACTCGGAGCACGACGGGCTGGTGATCCCCTGCGCGCTTGACAACGAAGACCTCAGCACCACCGCGCGTGGCGGACCGTGGACCCTGGTGGTGGTGCGGGGCGACTCGCGCGAGGTCTTCCTGCCGGGGGTGAAGAGCTTCAAGGTGAAGTTCGATCAGCCGGCGACCGAGGCGTTCAACGCCGCCGATCTGCTCACGGCCTACGCGTCCCAGGGCTCACGGCGCGCGCTCTTCGCCCGCAAGGACTGGCCGGTGCTCGAGAAGAAGTACCAGGCCGCGGCGGACGCGGCGGCTGCGAAGCTGGGCAAACCGTGCGGCCACCCGGTCGCCTTCAGCTTCGACTGGAGCTCGTTCCCCGACGCGGTGATGGCGGAGGTGGACGTGTGGAAGGCCTGTGAGCCCGCGGTGGGCCAGGCGCAGAAGAAGTGCCCGGCGAAGGTCGTCTGCCGGGGTGGCAGCGCCGCGGGCGCGACGATCGAGGGCGACTCGTTCGTCTTCACCGCCGCGACCGCGAAGTGACGGTCACTGCACCTCGATCGGCAACGTCAGCGCGAGCTTCTCGATGCGGCAGTTCTGCGGGTTGCACACGCTGAAGGAAACCTGGCCCGCCACCACCGCGGAGCCGGCCCTCTCGGGGGTGAGCGCGATCGGCACCTCCACCGCGCAGGCGTCTTCCGGCTTCTCCGCGCAGGGCGTCTTCGGGCCCCAGGTGAGCTTCAGGTTGGGCTCGGCGAACTGCACCCCGGAGTGGCCCTGCGGCTTGAAGGCCATCGGGTAGTCGGCGTTGACGTGGTACCCCTGCTTCGCCGCGATGTTGAGCACCACGGTGGCCTCCTTGCCGGCGGCGTAGGGCGCGCGGGGGGCGAGGCTGACGGCGTACTCCGCCCCCTCGGGTGCCTTCTCGGCGGCCTTGTCGGGGGGCTTCGCGGCGGGATCCTTCGTACAGGCGGTAAGGGCGAGGCAGAGGGCGAGGACGGGCAGGGTCTTCATGCGCTGCAACGTATATCGTCGCGCGCCATGTTCGTCCCGCTCGCCCTCTGTCTGCTGATCGCCGCCAAGCCGCCGCCCGATCCCCGGCTCGATCTGCTCGACGCGATGGTCGACGAGATCAACCGCAACCAGTTAGAGCTCAAGCTGCGCGAGAACCGCGGCCCGTACTTCATCGGCTACCAGCTCAAGGACTACGACTCGCGAGAGGTGACCGCCCGCTACGGCGCCGTCTTCCAGGACGCCGCCACGCACGATCGCAAGCTCTTCGTCGACGTGCGGGTCGGTGACTACGCGTTCGACTCCTCGATGGGCGACGACGACTTGAGCTTCTCGCTCAAGGGCACCAGCTACCTCACGCGCAAGGCGGCGCCGATCGACGACTCGCCCGCCGCGCTGCGCACCGCGCTCTGGTTGGTGACCGACGAGAAGTACAAGCTGGCGCTCTTCAACTTCCTCAAGAAGAAGGGCGACGACGTCTACGCCGTGGAAGATCCGAAGCGGCCGCCCTCGTTCAGCAAGGAAGCCCCCGAGGTGCAGGTGTTCCCGCGGGTGGCCTTTGGCTTCGGTCGCGAGCGCTGGGTCGCCTTCGCGCGCGAGGTGTCGGCGCGGTTGGCCAACGAGAGAGACTTCTTCGACTCCGAGGTGCGGATCACCGCAGACAAGGTGACGCGTTCCTTCGTGAACACCGAGGGCACGCGCCTGGTGACCGAGGACACGCTCTTCGCCGTGCACGTGCAGGCCTTCACCCGCGCCGGCGATGGTCAGCTGCTCGAAGACGCTCGCGACTTCTACGCGCCGCTCGAGGCGCAGCTGCCCACCGACGCCGCGATGAAGAAGGAGGTCGAGGTGATGGTGCGCGAGCTGCTCGCCCTGCGCGCCGCGCCCACCATCGATCCGTACACGGGCCCTGCGATCCTCGACTCCGACGCGGCGGGGGTGCTGTTTCACGAGGCGGTGGGGCATCGGCTCGAGGGCGAGCGGCAGGACAGCGACACCGAGGGAAAGACCTTCCGCGGGCAGGTGGGCCGGCAGGTGCTGCCTGCGTTCATCACGGTGACCGACGATCCCACCGCGAGCGAGCGCGGCGGCAAGCAGCTCAACGGCCACTACCTCTTCGACGAGGAAGGGGTGGCCGCGCAGAAGGTGACGCTGGTGAAGGCGGGCGTGCTGCAGTCGTACCTGCTCTCGCGCCGGCCGGTGGAGGGCTTCCTCAAGTCGAACGGTCACGGCCGCGCGCAGGGCAACCGCCGGCCGGTGGCGCGCATGGCGAACCTCATCATCGAGTCCAGCAAGCGCTTGGGCGCAGCCGAGCTCAAGCAGCAGCTGATCGCCGAGGCGAAGCGCCAGGGCAAACCCTTCGGCCTGCTGATCCGCGACATCACCGGCGGCAACACCAACACCGCGAGCTTCGGCTACCAGGCCTTCAAGGGCACGCCGCGCATGGTGTACCGGGTCGACGTCAAGACGGGGGCCGAGACGCTGGTGCGCGGGGTGGAGATCGTCGGCACGCCGCTCTCGGCGATGAACCGCATCCTCGCCACCGGGGCGACCGAGGGCGTGTTCAACGGCTTCTGCGGCGCCGAGAGCGGCATGGTGCCGGTCTCCACGGTGGCGCCCGCGGTGCTGCTGCAGGAGATCGAGCTGCAGCGCTCGCTCGAGGGCAAAGACCGGCCCCCCCTCATCCCCAGCCCGGTCTCGTTGACGAAGTGAACGAGCTCACCCTCTCGCAGTGGTGGGCCCTGGACGAAGGCGGCCGAGAGGTCGTCATCGATCAGCTGCTCGAGCGCGTGCCGCCCGGGTACATCGATCCGCGCTCGACGGGCCACGAGCCCGGGCCGCTGCCGCAGTTCATTCACCAGGCCACCGGCATGCTGTTTCACGTGATCTTCGGCGGCCCCGCGGTGATCGGCATGTCGGACCGGCGCTTCGATCGGCTGCGCCGCATCTGTGCCGACGACGAAGAAGATCTGATGGTGCCCTTCGCGCGCATCGAAGAAGCGCACGGCATCGCGCCCGCAAGGCCCGTGCAGATCGCCACCGCGTTGGTGGCCGAGCAGCCGCTCACCTTCGGCATGTTGCGCAAGCTGGGCCTCGACGAGTCGCGCCTGGCCATCGCCGGGGTCAGTCCGGTGGCGGTGGGCGCGCTGCTGAAGTCGTTGACGCCGCTGGGCTGGCGCGCGCCCACCGAGGCGCAGTGGGAATACGCGTGTCGGGCGGTGGAAGACGAGGTGGGTGACGAGCCTCCGGCGCACCCCACCGGGCGGTTGTTGGGCACGCTGCTGGGCCGCATGGGCAGCCGCGTCGAGCTGTGCCGCGACGACTGGCGCGACGATCTCTCGGAGCTGCCGCCCTCGGGGAGCCTGGGCCAGGGACACGAGGTGCTGCGTGGGCAGGGCACCGGCGCGCGCTTCGCGGGGTGGAACGTCTCGTCTGCGTGGAATGAAGCCCTGTGGCCGGGGCGCCACAGGTTGGCGGCGTGGAGCCGGCCCGTCGCCCTGCGACCCTGGGTCGAGCTGTAGTAGGTCAGCGGCATGCGTTACCTGGTGCTGCTGTCCGTTCTCTGTTCGGCGTGCGCGAGCGTTCCCCTCTACCCCTCGCGGCCGAGCACGGCGACCGGCGCGCCGCACGCCGATCCGCTCCCGGCCAAGGTGGTGGTGCACCTGACCGCCACCTCCGACGGTCTGCGCCAGGCGCTCGACGAGCGCATTCCCAGGTCGGGCGAGACCACCTTCGAGCTGCGCGGGCAGCGCGCGGTGAGCTGGAGCCGCGGCCCCTTCACGCTGCGCTTCGCTGACGGCCGGGTGGAGCTGAAGACTGATCTCAGCCTCGAGGCCGACCTGCCGGTGCTCGGCAAGATGACGGTGCCGGTGGCGGTGACCGTGGTGGGCGAGCCGATCATCACCAGCGACTGGAAGGCGCGGCTGCAGGGCGCGAAGGTGAAGCTCGAGTCGAAGGATCTGCGGCTGCGCACTGCCCAGGGCTTCGGGGGCGCGATGGAGAGCGCCCAGAAGAGCACCGAGGACTTCATCGAGGGCTTCTCGTGGGATCTGGGCCCCCAGATGAAGGAGGCGTACCAGAAGCTCTCCACGCCCATCACCTTGCCCGCGGGCGGCGCCGATGGCTGCGCGGTGCTCAAGGTGACGTCGATCGAAGCCGGGCCCACGGTGATCGCCGGCGGCTTCGAGAAGGACATCGCGCTGGTGGTCGAGCCCTCGGTGACGATGCCCTGCGGAAATCCGATCATGCCCGTCGACCCGCCCCGGCTCTCCAACGTGGCCACGCTGCCCTCGGGCCCCTTCACGGTGGTGGTGCCGATCGCCGCCCGCTACGAGGAGCTGGCGCGCGCCATGACGCTCGCCTTCACCGACGGGAAGCTCTTCTTCTCCAGCACCTACAAGGAGCTCTACCTGAGCAACCCCGAGGTGTTCGCCTCGGCGTCCGATCAGCTGGTGGTGAAGCTGCACCTCGCAGGGCCCATCAAGGCCGGTAGCCTCAGCGCCAACCTCGATGGAGATCTGTACTTCGCCGGCCACCCCGAGGTGGTCGACAACGAGCTGCGCATTCCCGATCTCGAGCCCACCGTGGAAACCAGCAGCTTCCTGTTGGGCCTCAAGGCCAGCCTCGACAAGGACGGCATCCGCAACCAGGCGCGCGCGGCGCTCAAGCTCGATCTCGGTGAGCGCTTCGCGGCGGTGCGCGAGAAGCTCAGCCAGGACGTCGCCTTCCAGGGGACGCTGGGGTGCCTGCGCGCCGACGTCGCGAAGATCGAGGTGACCGGCGTCTACCCGCACGGCTCGTACCTGCGCGTGTACGTCACCACCACCGCGCAGGCCGGCGTCTACATTCCCTGCCCGGGGGTCACGGCGCCCGCCTTGTCCGAGCGCTGAGGCCGGCGAATGCCGCGGAAGGCGCGCAGCCGCAGGTAGTTCTCGAAGTCCTTTTGAAAGCGCACCACCGGCACGCCGATCGTCTTGTCGAAGGCGGTCTCGAAGTCCGAGCCTTTGCGCATCGCCGTCATCAACCCCTGGATGTGAGCGGTCCCATAGCGGCGCTCCAGGAAATTGAAGGCGTGCAGCGCGATCCCGTACATCTCGGCTGACTGGCCTTCTGAGAGCACCTCGCCGTCACGGAAGGCGTCGAGGGTGGGGTTGCGCACCAACCACAACGCGCTGTCTTCGAGGCTGGGGTAGAGCGGCGCCTGGACCGCGGTCGAGATCGCCATTCCTTCGCGGAACCAGAGCGGGATCTTCTTCTCGAGCCAGGTCTCTCGCGTGCCTGAACGTTGAAAGAGCAGGCAGTGGGTGAGCTCGTGCAGCACGAGCTGTTCCACCACGGGCTGGGAAGTGGTCCACGTCGAGGGCGCCTGGAAGATCACGTCGTCGTAGCGCGCCCACGCCCGCAGCCAGCCGAAGCCGCGGCGGTGCACGGCGGCCTCGAGATCGTCGTGAGTGGCGAGCAGGTAGACGGTGACCGGCAGCTCGAGGCCTCCCCAGCGGGCCAGCCCCGGCGTCGCCTTCTGCAGCGCCTGCTCGAGCAGCTGCCGATCAGCGGCAGACCTCTCGTCGCTCCTGAGCGTGAAGCGCTGTCCGGAGATGGTGAGCGGCGTCTCCACGCGCAGGGCGCCGAGGGGGCCCGCGCAGCCGACCAGCAAGAGAAAGAGGCACGCGCGGTGGATCATGCCGCGAGCCCCAGGAGCGCGAGGGCCGCGTTGCCGACGTCTGCCACCGTTTGCATTGCGGGCAGCTTGCCTTCTCCGAAAGACAACACGGCGACCGGATTTTGGGTGTGGCCCCGGGTCGAGAGATCTTCGACGTTGCCGTGATCGCTGCAGATGAGCACCTGGCAGTCGGCTGGGCGGTGCTCGATCACCGCGCGCGCGAAGCCGTCGAAGGTCTCCAGCGCCCGCTCGGCGGCCTCGAGATCCTGCGCGTGACCGGCTTCATCAGCGAGGTAGTGCTCGAAGAGGGTGAAGTCGGCGGAGAGCTTCCAGAAGATCGTCGCGGCTTCCAGCGCGTTTCGGGCGGGGACCACGAGCTTGCGCCTGGCCGCGGTGGAGCCATCGACGTCGTGAGTGAGCCCCTCGCCGTTCCTCGCATCATCGAGGGTGCGCAGCGCGACGCCGCCCGCCGCCATCGCCAGGGTGCTCGCCGAGGGCTTGAGCCTTCGCAGGAACCGCGCCGGGATCTGCACGTCGACGCCTTCGGACGGCCGGCGTCGCAGCTCCAGCGCGTCGAGGTAGCCGGCCGGGTAGGCATTGGCGAACGTGGCGCTGCGGCCCGCTTCGGTCACCGTGCGGACGATCGAGTGGGCGGCCAGCAGGACCTTGAGGGGGGCGTTGGGGTAGCCCAGCACATGTCGGCCGAGGAGCCGCGGCGCGGGCTGGCCGGTGAAGATCGCGGTCTGGTTGCTCGCCGACTGGGGGCGGCCCTCGACGCCGAAGGTGGTGTCGACGTCGTGGCGTGAGCCGCCGTGAGGAAGCGGCGTGCCCCCGTCTGGGAACTGCGAGAGCAGCCAGGGCCTGCGGGTCAGCGGGTTGGTCGCCGGATCGCGGGGACCGATCCCGACTCCGTCCGTGAAGAGAATGGCCACCCGCACGGGGCGTACTGTAACGCCGCTGGCGCCGCGCGCGGCCTCCTGTAACCTCGGTTCGCGCATGGCCTTCCACGGAGATCTGTCGAGCTACCCCTTGCCGGATCTCCTGCAGTGGCTGGACGCCTCGAGGAAGAGCGGGGCGCTCTCGGTCACCTGGGAGTCCGAGCAGCGCAAGGTGTTCCTCCTCTCCGGGCAGATCATCGCCTCCTCGGCGCCGGGCCTGTGGGAACGGCTCTCGCGCGTGCTGGAGCAGACCGGGGAGGCCCGCGGTGACCAGGTGCTCGCGGGGTTGAAGCGCGCCGAGTCGCTCGGGGCGCCTCTCGACGCCGCGGTTCGGCAGATCGCCGAAGAAGAGCTGGTCGGCAGCCTGGTCGATCTGATCCCCGCGCAGGGGCGGTTTCACTGGTCGGAGGACAGCGACCGCGGCGAGGACGAGTGGATCTCGCTCGAGCTGCCGCTGCGCCACGTGCTGTTCGAGACCCTGCGCCGCATGGACGAGTTGAGGGACGTCGAGCGCGCGCTGCCGCACGAGCAGCTGGTGCTGCGCGGGACTTCAGGGGCCAAGCCCTCTCACGCAATGCATCGCGCGATCCTCGGCATCGTGAATGCCAGCGAAGAGGTCACCCTCAGCCGCATTCGGTTGTCGTTGGGGCTGGCGCGCTCGGTGGTGGCGCGGGCGGTGTTCGATCTGTTGCGTTCGGGGCGCGCGGTGGTGGTGGGCGCGGCGCCCATCGAGGCCGATCCCATCGCGGACATGCTCGAGAAGGGCGCGGTGCTGGTGCGCGAGCGGCAGTTCGACGCCGCGGCGCTCATCTTCGCCTCGTTGCTGCAGAGCGACCCCGGTGATCGGCGCGTGCGCGAGTTCGCCCGCATGGTCGAGCGTGAGCACGTCGCCGCGATGTACCGGGAATTGCCGCCGCTCTCTCGCTTCGAGGTCACCGACGATTCGACGATCTTGAGCTCGCTCAGACCCGAAGAGCGCAGCCTGGTGCGCTCGTTCCAGACGGGGTGGGATCTCTCGGCGGTGGTGCTCGCGAGCAGCCAGCGCGAGCTGGAGACGATTCGCGCGGTGATGCGGCTCATTCGCATGGGCGCGCTGATCGACCCACGAAGGTGAGCGGGTTCCTCAGTGCTCGGGCGAGGGCAGCCCGGCCTGGGTGAGGCGCACGAACAGCTGCGCCAGCACGAACAAGGCGAACGAGGCGTCGTCGATGTTGCAGGTTCCGCGCTGCGAGCGCGTGTACGTGTCGAGCACGTCGCGGCCGTTGAGCCCCAGCAGGAACGACTGGTGCGCGATCGACGACTCGCCGGCGAACGCGAGGCCCCGCTGCAGCGTCTCCAGGCAGGTGCGCACGCAGCCCTCGAAGTCACCCGCCGCGAACGCGAGCTCCGCCACCCGCGCGTTGTCGATCAGCGCCGCGGGAGCCAGCGCCGCCACCGGCCCCAGCGCTGGCTTGGCGAAGAAGGGCGCGGGGGCGGGCTCGGGCGCCGGCTGCATCATCACGTGCTCCTGCAGCTGCGACTCCAGCGAGGCCCCGGAGTCCTTGGCGATCGCGTGCGCCGGCGCGGAGGGCTTGGGCTTCGAGGAGGGCACGATCTTCCGCGCGCGCAGGTCTTTGATCACCAGGCGAATGATCGCCTTCATCGCGTCGAGCACGCCCTCGCCGCTCATCGCGACGGTCTCGAAGTCGGGCACGCCGCGGCGGTTGAGGGCCGCGCGCATCTTCGCCGTCGGCACGGCGTTGCCGAGGTCTCGCTTGTTGAACTGGATCACCAGCGGGAAGGAGTCGATCGCGATGCCCTGCTCGGACAGGTTCTCCTCGAGGTTCGCCATCGACTCGCGGTTCGCGTCTTCCGCGCCGGGGTTCGAGTCGGCGACGAACACCACGCCGTCCGCGCCCTGCAGCACCAGCTTGCGGGTGGCGTTGTAGAACACCTGGCCGGGCACCGTGTAGAGCGCCAGCCGCAGGGCATAGTCGCCCACGCGCTCGACCCGCACCGGGAGGAAGTCGAAGAAGAGCGTGCGATCGGCCTCGGTGGGCAGCGTCATCAGCTCGCCGCGCAGCGAGGGCTTCACCGTCTCGTAGATGCGCTTGAGGGTGGTCGTCTTCCCCGAGAGCCCCGGGCCATAGAAGACGATCTTCGCGGCGATCTCCCGCGCCATCACGTTTACCGTACTCATCCAGGCTTCCTCGTCTTGAGCGGGTCGTTCTTCTTCAGACTGCTCTCAACCACCTTCACCGCGCGCTGGGCCGCCAGCACTTCGCCCTCGAAGCCGAGCCCCGGCAACACCTGCCGCCCCGTCATCATGATGCGCCTCCACGGCGAGGCGGTCGTCAGCCCCGTCACGCCCAGCCACGACTCCGGCGCCAGCCGGAACAGCGGCGCCACTTCAGCACGCCCCGCGACCACCTGCGCCGCGTCGAGCCACGGAGTGGACTCGAGGGTGACGTGCGCCTTGGTGAAGGGCATCACCCGCGCCAGCGAAGCGTACACCTGGGCCAGCAGCGCCCTGATCGCGGGCTCACCCCCGGCCCGCAGGCCCAGCGGCGCCGGGAGACAGACGGTCAGCACCCGGTGATCGGCCAGAGATGCGGGGCCCACCTGCAGCAGCAGCGCGCCGCCCTCGAGCCCCGGAGCGTCCACCAGCGCCAGGGCGCCCAGCCCGCGGGGGAGCGCCTTCTCTGGCACCACCAGGTTGAGCGTGAGCAGCGCCTTCTGCGCCGAGATCGACGCCAGCAGCTTCGCGGCCGCCTTGCGCTGCTTCTCCGGCAGGAGCCCGGTGAGCACGTCGAGATCGGCCGCGGCCACCAGGTAGCCCGCGCGGTAGACGGTGTCGCTCTTGGTCAGCCGCACGCCGACGGTGGATCCTTCCAGCACGATCCGATCGATCGCCTCGTCGCCCGCCAGCACGTCGGCGCCGAGTTCGCGCGCGCGATCGGCGAGCGCTTGCCAGAGCCCCTCGCGTCCCCCGGGGAAGATCGCGGGCCCCGCGAGCGCGCGGCCCAGGGTGCGGGCGCGGCCCAGCGTGCCGAGGCTCTCCACCGAGGCGATGAAGCTCGAGAGCTTGCGCACCAGCGCGTCGGAAGGCAGCGGGGTCTCCATCGCCAGCCCGGGGAAGCGCGCCAACGAGCGCTTGAACTTCCAGCGGCTAAAGAAGCCCTCGGGGGGCAGGTTGGGGTGGCCCTGGAAGAAGCTGTCGCTCGCGTCGCCCGCCGACTGCGCCTTGCGCATCAGCTCGTCGAAGCCCTCGGCCTCGGCACCGAACACGCGCGCCAGCTCGGGTCCGCGGCGCTTCTCGTCGTGGCTGAGCTCGAACCAGCGGTCCTGCTCGAGGAGCTGCAGCGGCACCATCTGCACGGCGCGCGCGATGGTGGTGGAGAGCCCCAGCTCGTGGAGCACCTCGTCGAACGCGGGCACCGCCTTGATCGGCGGCATGAGGAACGGCGCGTGGGGCAGCTTCGCGCCGCCGTGCACGTACGGCTCGCAGAGCCCGTCGTGCGGCACGTGCAGCACCTGCAGCCCGCGGCGGGCGAAGAGCGCGGTAGAGACGATGCCGCCGAGTTGACCGCCGACCACGATGACGTCGTACACGTGCCGGCCGGGCGCCGTCCCTTTGCGCACCAGGGCAGACATCAGAGCGGCTCCTGCAGGCGCACCTTGCGGCCTTCGAGCTTCACCTGGCCGCGGGCGATCGCGTTGACCACCGCGGGGTAGAGGCGGTGCTCCTCGCGCGCAATGCGCGCGGCCAGCGCCAGCTCGTCGTCGCCCGGCAGCACCTGCACCGCCGCCTGCGCGATGATGGGGCCGGTGTCGGTGCCTTCGTCCACGAAGTGCACCGTGCAGCCGGCGATGCTCACGCCGAAGTCGATCGCCTGCCGCACGCCGTGCAGCCCGGGGAAGGACGGCAGCAGGGCGGGGTGGATGTTGATCACCTTGCCCGGGAAGCGGCGCAGGAAGGTGGGCGTCACCAGCCGCATGTAGCCGGCGAGGCACACCAGCTCGATGTCGCGATCGATCAGCGCCTGGGCCACCGCCTCGTCGAACTGCTCCCGGCTGGGGACCTGCTTGTGATCGATCAGCAGCGCTTCCACGCCGGCGGCGCTGGCGCGCTCGAGCACCCTGGCGCCCGGCACGTTGCAGATGAGCACCTCGACGCGCGCCGGGCTTCCCTCGCGGTCGAGGGCCTGCACCAGCGCGGTGAAGTTCGAGCCGCTGCCCGAGGCCAGCACGCCCACGCGCATCATCGAGCGCTCCGGGAAAAGGGGACAGGCTGCTTTTCGGAGTCGTCGCGACGGAAAAGGGGATCCATTCGACTCCGAAAAGCAGCCTGTCCCCTTTTCATGACTCGACGACGGCCTCGGCCTCGGCGCCCGGCTTCCCCGCCTCGATCACGCCCACGTCCCACGCGGAGACGCC
>VFKJ01000298.1 GCA_009885595.1 Myxococcales bacterium
CCCTGCTGCTCACGTACCACGGCGGTGACGAGGCGACCGAGACCGTGACCACCTGGGTCGCACAGACGTACTTCCAGGAGCGCAAGGTGATGGTGCCGCCGCTCTTCTGGCACTGGGCTGACGCGAACGAGAGCACCACCGTGGTGGGCACCGCGTGGTTGCACGAGAAGGAAGCAGGCGCCGACTTCGGCATCGTGCCGCTCTACTTCGGGGGCCGCTACGGCGAGACCGAGTGGGACGTGGTGCCGCCGTTGTTCGCGCGCTGGACGAAGGAAGGCCGCCATCACCTGCTCATTCCGCCCCTGCTCACCTACCACGAGGGTGACGGCGCCACGGAGACCACCTGGGTCGGCAACACGTACTTCCAGGAACGGAAGAACGGCTTCACGCTCGCGTCGGTGCCGCTGCTGTTTGCGGGGCGAGAGGGCGATCGCAACCACCTCGTGGTTCCCCCGCTCTTCTGGCACTTCCACGAAGGCGTGAAGGACTCGCTGGTCGCGGGGCCGTTCTACCGCTTCGCCGACGCGAAGGGCGTCGACACCGGGTTGGTGCCACTCTGGTTCTCCAGGGAGCACGGCGCGAGCCGGTGGGACGTGGTGACGCCCTTGTTCTACCGGCGCTCCGCTCCCGACTCGACGCAGCTGGTGCTCTTCCCCCTCTTCGGCTTCTCGCAGACGCGCTCCAGCACGCTGCTGCTCTCACCGTTGTTCGTCCACTCGAAGAGCAAGGAAGAGGAGCGCACGGTGGTCGCCGGGTTGTTCTGGCGAATGAAGGGCCCCGACACCAACACCACCGTGGCGTTCCCCTTCTGGTGGGACGTGCACTCGCCGAAGTCGGGCACTCGGCTGTCCACCGTGTTCCCCGTGTACTGGCGCTACGAGAAGCCGGGCGAGGTGACCCACGCGTTCCTGAACCTCATGTACTCGTACGGCGTGACCCCGCGCGGTCCGTCGTGGTCCTTCCACTTCTTCCCGTTCCTCGATCTCGCCAGCTACAACCCGCAGCACTTCCTCTGGCAGATCATCTCGGGACTGCTGGGCCACGAACTCCAGGACGAGCAGCACCGCTGGCGCGTGGCGTGGATCTGGACTGAGCCGAGGCCGCTGCACCCCACCCCGCAAGAGTGAACTCGGCGGCCACGGAGCCGAAGAGCAGAAGGTCAGCCGCGCAGCATCTCGATGTGAGGAATGCCGTCTTCGTCGTACGGCTCGCCCGAGGGCGCGAAACCGAACGAGCCGTAGAACTTCTCGAGGTAGCGCTGGGCCCCCAGGCGAATCCGCTGCCCGGGATAGAGCCGCTGCACCTGCGCGATGGCCGAGCTCATCAGGGCGCGCCCCGCTCCGGTGCGGCGGACTTCGGGTGCGGTCACCACGCGGCCGATCGCCGGCTCTTCGTACTTGAGCCCCGGGGGCACGATGCGCGCGGTCGCCACCAGCACCTCGCCCTCGCGGCCCAGCGCGTGCCAGCACTTCGGGTCCACGCCGTCGGCGTCGAGGAACGCGCAAGCCTGCTCCACCACGAAGACGCGCGAGCGCAGCTGCAGCACGTCGTGCACCTCGCGGCCGCTGAGGCGATCGAACGGCAACCAGTCGACCTCGAGCGTCATGCGATGAAGCGCGCGATCTGCCCGATGACGGTGAGCGTGCTGATGCGCGGGTACTTCGCGAGCAGCGCTTCCTGGGCCCGGCCCAGCTCGTCGAGCACTGCCACGGTGGCCGAGCCCCGGTAGAGCGCCAGCAGCAACGGGCCGACGCTCCCCAACCTGGCGTCCTGAGACTCGAAGGCTTTGACGAACTGCATGGGGCGGCACAGTAGCGCGGCGAGCGAACCATCAGGCGTCAGTGTTACATCGCGCCCATGTACGCCCTCCTGCTCGCAATGACGTTGACTGCTGCCACTGGACCGAAGTTCATCGAGGACGACTTCGGCAAGGCCCTCAAGCAGGCGAAGGCGCAGAAGAAGCTGCTGTTCGTCGATGCCTGGGCGCCGTGGTGCCACACCTGCATCGCGATGAAGGAGCAGGTCTTCACCCGCCCCGCCTTCGCCGCCTTCGAGAAGGACGTGGTGTTCGCCTCCATCGACACCGAGAAGGCGAAGAGCGACGCGTTCCTGCAGAAGTACCCGGTCGAGGTGTGGCCCACCTTGATGTTCATCGACCCGGTGAAAGAGACGGTGGTGCTCAAGTGGCTCGGCAGCGCGGACGAGGTGCAGATGCAGGGGCTGCTCGAGGCCGCGCGCGGGAGCACCGGAGTCACGCGCGAAGCCGACGAGGCGCTGGGCCTGGGCCACCACGGCGTCGCCGCGGAGAAGTACAAGGCGGCGTTCGACGCGGGTGACGTGAAGACGCGCACGGTGCTGGCGATGCTGTCGGCGATGTCGATGGCGAAGCAGTCCGAGGCGTGCGCGCGCACCTGCGTCGAGCAGCTGCCGCTCTTCACCAAAGCGCAGGAGCGCGTGGGGGCCATCACCTGGGGCCTGGGCTGCGCCATCGAATTGCCCGCGGGGAAGCAGAAGAACGCGCTGGTCGACGCCCTGGTGCGCGAAGGCACGAGGGCGCTCCCGCTCGAGGGCGTGCTGCCCGACGACACCTCGGGGCTCTACGAGGTGCTGGTGACCGAGCGCGAGGTCGCGAAGGACGACGAAGCGGTGGAGAAGCTGGGCGCGCAGTGGCTCGCCTTCCTCGACGCGCAGGCCGGCAAGGCGCCGAACGCCGCGGGCCGGGCGGTGTTCGACCCGCATCGCGTCAGCGCCGCGCTGGCCTCGAAGCAGGCCGCGAAGATGGTCGAGCCCCTGCAGCAGTCGGAGAAGGACTTCCCCAAGGACTACAACCCGCCCGCGCGGCTGGCGGTCATCTTCCGCGAGTTGGGGAAGTTCGATGACGCGCAGCAGGCGATCGAGCGCGCGCTGACCAGGTGCAAGGAAGGCCCGCGCAAGCTGCGGCTGTTCGAGACGAAGGCGTCGATCCTCGAGAAGAAGGGCGACGCGGCCGGGAAGAAGAAGACGCTCGAAGAAGCGGTGAAGTACGCGAAGAAGCTGCCGAAGACCCAGGTGAGCGCGGCGCGCATCGAGAGCCTGGAGGCGCAGCTGAAGTGAATCCCGAGCGATAGGCCTCGCCACGGATTCACGGCAACAACTGGTCCTCGAGCGCGCCGCGGGCCTGGGCGTTCAGCTTCTTGTAGTGCCTCTCGACGATTGCGGACTCGCGCGTCTCCCGCTCGAGACGATCCAACTCGGCCAGATAGTGCCGAACCGCGCGCCGGATGAACTCCGAGCGGCTGGTCTTCGAGGCCGACTTGCCGCGCCGGAGCCGATCGACCGCAGTGAGGGTGGGTGTGTCGATGGAGATGACGATGGTCTGCATATGAGGAAGCTATTGAGAGTCAGACAGGCGGCGCAAAGCGCTCCCCCTCAGAACGTCCGGCTGACGTTGATGCCGGGCACCAGGCTCGCACTGTCGGTGCGCAGCCCGCCGAACAGGTTCAGGAACGGCGAGATCGTCCACTTGCCGAGCAGCACCGAGAACCCCGGCCC
>VFKJ01000898.1 GCA_009885595.1 Myxococcales bacterium
CGTACCCGAGCGACTTCATCAGCTTCGTCGGCGCGTTCCGCAAGTGCATCGGCACCGGCAAGGGACCGTGCTTCTGCACCGCCTCCCGCGCCTTCGAGTAGGTGGTGAGCGCGGTGTTCGATTTGGGCGCCATCGCCAGGTAGGTGACGGCCTGGGTGAGGGGCAGGGTGCCCTCGGGGAAGCCCATCAGCTCCACCGCCTGCAGCGCTGAGGTCGCCACCTGCAGCGCCTGGGGATCGGCGTTGCCCACGTCTTCGCTGGCGAAGATCACCATGCGCCGCACGATGAACCGCGGGTCTTCCCCCGCCTCGATCATCCGCGCCAGCCAGTACACCGCGCCGTCGGGGTCCGAGCCGCGCATCGACTTGATGAACGCGGAGATGACGTTGTAGTGCTCCTCGCCGCCCTTGTCGTAGAGCAGGGTGCGCTGCTGCACCGCCTCTTCCGCCCCGTGACGATCGACGTGGGCGCCGCCGTACTTCGCGGCCACTTCCAGCGCCGTCAGCGCCTTGCGCGCGTCACCGGCGGCGATCATCGCGAGGAAGGCGAGCGCGTCGTCGTCGATGGTCACCTTCCCCTCGAGCCCGCGCGGATCGGCGAGGGCGCGGCGGAGCAGGTCGCGCAGCTCGTCTTCTTCCAGCCCGTGCAAGGTGAGCACGCGCATTCGCGAGAGCAGCGCGGCGTTGACCTCGAAGGAAGGGTTCTCGGTGGTCGCCCCCAGCAAGGTGAGGGTGCCCTTCTCGACGTGCGGCAGGAGCGCGTCTTGCTGGGCCTTGTTGAAGCGGTGGATCTCGTCGACGAACAAGATGCTGCGCTTGCGGTTGAGCTTCCACCGCTCCTCCGCCGCCGCCACCGCCTCGCGGAGATCCTTCACGCCGCTCAGGACCGCGGAGACGGCCTCGAAGTGGGCGCCGGTCGCCTTGGCGATGATCCGCGCCAGGGTCGTCTTCCCGGTGCCGGGAGGCCCCCAGAAGATCATCGAGGGCACCTGGTCGAGCTCGATCGCCTTGCGCAGGAGCCTGCCTGGACCGGTGAGGTGCTCCTGCCCGACGAACTCGTCGAGCGTGCGGGGGCGCATGCGCTCGGCCAGCGGCGCGCGGGCCTCGGCTTCCAGGTTGGCGGCGCGATCGAACAGATCCATGACGCTGGTGCTCTAGCAGCGACGCCCTGGGCGCTCATGGTTTCTGTGCGTTGACTCAGGAATCAATTTCGTCGTCAATGCGCGCCCATGGCTTCCAAGAAGGCAGTGATCACCTGCGCGTTGACTGGAGTGCTGACCGACCCCGAGCAGCACCACGTGCCGGTGACTCCCGAGCAGATGGCGAAGGAAGCCCGCCGCGCCCGCGACGCCGGCGCGTCGATCGTGCACGTCCACTTCCGCAGCCAGGAACCGGGCGCCGGCCGCCTGCCCTCGTGGGATCCGCAGGTCGCCCAGGCCATCTGCGACGCCATTCGCGCCGAGGTGCCGGACATCCTCCTCAACCTGTCCACCGGGGTGGTGGGCGACGACATCAGCGCGCCCGCCTCGTGCCTGGTGGCGGTCAAGCCCGAGCTGGCCGCCCTCAACGCGGGCTCGCTCAACTACCTCAAGCTGCGCTCGAACAACGAGTGGGCCTGGCCCCCGATGCTCTTCGACAACCCGGTGGGGAAGATCGAGGCCTTCGAGAAGGTGATGAAGGCCAACGGCATCGTCCCCGAGTGCGAGTGCTTCGACACCGGCATCCTGCGCAGCGTGATGATGTTCGCCAGGCGCGGCATGGTGCCCAACCCGCCGCACGTCTCGCTGGTGATGGGGGTGGAGTCGGGCATGCCGAACAAGCCGGCCTGGCTGCCGCTGCTGATCGAGGAGATGTTGCCCGGCACGCACTGGCAGGTGATCGGCATCGGCCGCCAGGAAGTCTGGGCGCTGCACCGCCGCTGCGCCGAGCTGGGCGGCGACCTGCGCACGGGCCTCGAGGACACCTTCTATCTGCCCGATGGCAGCAAGGCCTCGAGCAACGGCCCGCTGGTCGAGGCGATGGCGAAGCTCGCGGTGGAGGCGGGCCGCGCCGTCGCCACCCCCGACGAGGCGCGTCAGATCCTCGGCCTGCGCGCGCGCTGACCCCGGGCGTCCGAGGCGGTGGGAAGTAATGACGGTCCCGCGCCGCACCGTTATCCCTGCGCATGGTCACGCCCACCTTCACGGCCTCGCTCGACGCGGGGCGCCAACGCTTCGAGTCGGGCTCGTTCCACGCCGCTCACGAGGCGTGGGAATCGGGCTGGCGGCAGACCCGCGGCCCTGAGCGGCGGGTGTTGCAGGTGCTGGTGTTGTGGTCGGCCGCGCTGCAGCACCACGCGCATGGCAAGGACCTGGGCGCCAATCGGTTGCTCCTGCGCGCGCTGGAGCGGCTGGGCGAGGTGGGCGACGCCTTCGATGGGCTCGACGTCGACTCGCTGCGAGAAGCGCTGGTGACGAGCCTCGAGCACGCGCAGCTGCCCTGGTGTGACGAGGCCCGGCCGCGCTGGCCCCTGCAGGACTTCGCTCCGGGCGCCGGCCGTGAAGAGCTCGAGCACGAAGCCCGCTGCCCGTATTGCGGCGAGCCGGTGCTGGTGAGCGTGGCGCCGGAAGAAGCCGCCGACGCCAGCTACGTCGAAGACTGTCCGGTGTGTTGCAGGCCCTGGCAGGTGCAGGTCAGGCGCGAGGGAGAGTCACTGAACGTCGCGATCAGTCGTGATGACGCGCAGTAGCGCTCGACGGGCGCTTTCAGCCGTCGTCTTCCGCGCCTCACGCCTGTCACGCGCCGTCGAGGAAATGCGGATCTTTCGAGCCGATCTCCGTTCCGGTTTGCGTTGAAAAGCGGCGCGCGCGCTGGTCGAGTCTGCGCGCTTGGACCAGTTCCTTCACGCCATCACGTCGTTCCCCACGGTGCCGCTCACCGTGGTCCTCGGCGTGGTCGTCGGGTACTGGATCTTCGCGCTGGTGACCGGCGCGGCGTTCCACGGCGGAGACGCGGTGACCGGCGGGGTGAAGGCGGCGGGCGACGCCGTCACCGGCGGCATCAAGGGCGCCGGCGAAGCGGTGACCGGGGCGATCAAGGGCACCACCGAGGCGATGGGAGACGTGGGCAGCGCCGACACCGCCGACGGACACGGAGATGGTGCCGAGGCCGGGCTGTTCGGGATGCTGGGCCTGGGCCGGGTGCCCGTCACCATCACCCTGAGCGCCGCGATCCTGTTGGCGTGGACGGCCAGCACCCTGGGCGCGCTGAGCTTCCACCCGGTGGGCTGGCTCTTCCAAGGGGGGCTGCTGCTGGGCTCGCTCGCGGTGGGCCTGCTGGGGACCGCGGTGGTGCTGCGCCCCCTGGGCAAGGCGCTCGACCAGGACAAGCCCGCCCGCCGGCGCGACTCGCTCGGGCAGATCTGCACCATCACCTCGGGCAAGGTCGACGCCACCTTCGGCACCGCGCAGGTCGACGACGGCGCGGCGGGGCTCAACGTGCACGTCGTCTGCTCGAAGGCGAACACCTTGAAGAAGGGTGATCGCGCGCTGCTGATCGACTTCGATCCCGTCAAGGACACCTACGAGATCGAGCCCGTCGACTGGCTGCTGCCTCAAGAAATCGAAGCGCTGAACGACCCGGCCCGGGCGGCGCAGATCATCTCTGGCCGGGTGCGCCGCCGCTGAACCGCAATTCACGCAGTCCCTTCAAGGGAAGCACAGAAAATGGATCCCATCTTCGTCACGATCGGCAGCTTCATCGTCATCGGCCTGCTGTTCCTCGTCGGCTTCGGCTTCCTGCTCGCGCGCTTCTACCGGCAGGTCGCGCAGGGCCAGGTGTTGATCGTCAACACCATGAAGGCCGAGCCCAAGGTGTCGTTCACCGGCGCCGTCGTCATTCCCATCATCAACCGCGCCGAGGTGATGGACATCTCGCTCAAGACCATCGAGATCCACCGGCACGGCAAGCAGGGCCTCATCTGCGCCGACAACATCCGCGCGGACATCAAGGTCAGCTTCTTCGTGCGGGTGAACAAGACGGTCGAAGACGTGCTCAAGGTCGCCGGCGCGGTGGGCTGCGTGCGCGCCTCTGACCTCGCCACCCTGCAGGAGCTCTTCGAGGCCAAGTTCTCAGAAGGCCTCAAGACCGTCGGCAAGCGGCTCAACTTCGAAGATCTCTACAAGGAGCGCGAGGTCTTCAAGGACCAGATCGTCTCGGTCGTGGGCAAGGATCTGAACGGCTACATGCTCGAAGACGTCGCCATCGACTTCCTCGAGCAGACGCCCATCGAGATGCTCGACCGCGAGAACATTCTCGACGCGCAGGGCATTCGGAAGATCACCGAGCTGACCACCATTCAGAACGTGCTCACCAACGACTTCCGCCAGGACGAGCGGAAGAAGATGATGAAGCAGAACGTGGAAGCCGACGAGGCCGTGTTCGCGCTCGAGCGTCAGCGCGCCGAGGCCGCCGCCAAGCAGAAGCGGGAGATCGAGACCATCCAGGCGCGGGAGCAGGCCGAGACCCAGCGGGTGCAGCAGGAAGAGCACCTGAAGGCTGAGCTCGCCCGCGTGCGCGCGGAAGAAGAGCTGCAGATCAACGAGCAGAACAAGACCCGCCAGGTGCAGGTCGCCGAGAAGAACCGCGAGCGCGTGGTGGGCATCGAGACCGAGCGGGTGGCGAAGGACCGCGCGCTGGAAGCGATCTCCCGTGAGCGCGAGGTCGAGCTGCAGCGCATCAGCAAGGAGAAGGCGCTGGAAGGAGAGCGCAAGGCGATCGCCGACATCATCTCGACGCGCATCGCGGTCGACAAGAAGGTCGCCACCGAAGAAGAGGCGATCAAGCAGCTGCGCATGGTCGCCGAAGCCCAGCGCAAGAAGGACGCCGCCCTGATCGACGCCGAGGCGCACGCCCAGGGCCTCTCGATCGAGCGGGTGAAGGCCGCCCAGGCCAGCGAAGAGGTCGCCAAGCACGAGGCCAGCATGCGGCTCATCGCCGCCGAGGCGTCGCTGGAGTCGGCCGACAAGGAAGCGCGCGCGAAGATTCGCCTGTCGGAGGGTCTGCAGGCCGAGTCGGCCGCGGAAGGCCTGGCGCAGGCGCGCGTGTTGGAGGCCACCGCCCTGGCGCAGGAGAAGCAGGGCCTGGCCCAGGCGCGGGTGAAGGAAGCCGACGCGCTGGCCACCGACAAGATGGGCATGGCCTCGGCCAACGTGCTGCGCCAGCGCCTGCTGGCGGAGTCCGAAGGCGAACAGTTCAAGGGCCTGGCGCACGCCCGGGTGCTCGAAGCCGAAGCCGACGCGCTGCAGAAGAAGGGCATCGCGGAAGGCGAGGCGATCCGCGCGAAGGTGACCGCCGAGTCGCTCGGCATCCAGGAGAAGCTGCTCGCCGAAGCCAAGGGCCTGAGCGAGAAGGCCAAGTCGATGGCCCAGCTGCAGGGCGCCACCAAGGACCACGAAGAGTTCCGCCTGCGCCTCGACAAGGACAAGCAG
>VFKJ01000994.1 GCA_009885595.1 Myxococcales bacterium
CAGCAGGTTCCGATGGGGGCTGAGCTCGAGGGGCTGGTCACTCCCATCGCCACCCTCGCGCAGCAGCGCCTCACGTTCTGGAACGGCATGCGCGATGGCGACGACGGCCGCTCCCTCATCGACGCCGAGAAGTGCCGCGCCTGGGAAGAGCAGGTGATCGCGGCGGCGCCGAGCTGAACCCGCACACTGGCTCTTCCTGGCAAGCCCTCTCCCCAACCCTCTCCCCCTCGGGGGAGAGGGAGTCAGGAGGTCTTGAGCGCCGCCGGTGCGCGCGATTCTGCGCACGAGGTGAGCGTGATTCCGGCCGCTCAGACACGTGCTTCGACGCTCCAGTTCCACCTCCGACTGCCCGCCAGAAAGGGGAAGGGTCGAGGGGGCTCGCGAGTTAGGCTCCTCGACGCCATGGCCGCCGGAGAAGAACGACGGAGACAAGCGGTCCACGCACGCATCTCTCGCGTGCGCCGGCACTTGAACCTCGAGGTGCTGCTCCGCGCCGCCGTCGGACCGGTGTGGGTCGCCGTCACCGCCTTCGTCGTCTGGCGCATCTTCGTGCAGAAGGGCCTCTTCATCGTCGGCCCGCTGGCGCTCGCGCTCGGAGCCCTCGTCACCTGGCTGCTCATGCGCGACCACGGCGTCTCCCAGGCGCGCGCCGCGGTGATCGCCGATCGCCAGGCCGAAGCCGGGGGGCTGCTGCTCACCCGCCTCGAGGTGCCGGTCGGTGAGTGGGAGCTCGGCCTCAACCAACAGCTCAAGACCATCCCGCTGCCGGAGATCGATCTCCGGCGCCCGCTCTCCCTCATCGGCCTCGCGCTGTGTTTCCTGGCCGTTGGAATGCTGGTGCCGCAGGCACAGAGCGTGCTCATTCCGCCCAACGCCGCCGCCGCCACCCGCGTCGAAGAGCTCGCTGAGAAGATGCAGGCGATCACGAAGGAAGAACCCACCGAGCAGGCCGCGCTCGCGGAGCTGCAGCGGTTGCAGGACGAGCTCGCGGACAACTCCTTCGACGCCGCTGACTGGGAAGCCGCCGACGCGCTCGAGCAGCAGGTCGACAAGCAGGCCGCCGAGGCCTCCCGCGAGCTCGAGCGCGCCGAGAACGCCGCCAAGAACCTCGAGGACGCGATGGCGAACGCGCAGTCCGGGGAGTCCGAAAAGCGCGAGCGCGATGAGCTCGAGCAGGCGCTGATGGAGCTCTCCGACGGCCAGGCGAAGTCGGGCGAGCAGGCGATGCAGCAGGCGATGGGCAAGGGCGAGAACGGGGAGCAGGGCGAGGACGGTCAGCAGGGCGAGGACGGTCAGCAGGGCAAAGACGGCCAGCAGGGAAAAGACGGTCAGCAGGGAAAAGACGGTCAGCAGG
>VFKJ01000529.1 GCA_009885595.1 Myxococcales bacterium
ATCTCATCCGCGAACATCACGATCGCGGCGCGCTTCGTCTCCGAGAAGAGGAGCGATCCTTGTGCGCTTGTGCCCCCAGTATGCAAACCAAGGCCGTCGGGTGCGATCCCGGCGGCCTTTTCGTTTCGAGCGCCTCCTCCTTGCTTGACCTGAACAGCCTTTCAGTCGCAGGCTGGCGAGGTGAAGCCCCAGCCGATCGCCAATCCACCAAACCCGTGGGCGAGCACCGAGGTCGAGTACCTCGAGGAGATCCCGCTCGCGAAGGTCGAGCTCTACGAAGATCACTCGCAGACGATCATCGCGAAGAACGACAGCCCTGATCTCGGCTTCAGCTACTCCGTCAACCCGTACCGCGGCTGCAATCACGGCTGCGCCTACTGCTACGCCCGGCCCTCGCACGAGTACCTCTCGTGGGGCGCCGGCACCGACTTCGACACGAAGATCGTGGTGAAACGCGAAGCGGCCCGCCTGCTGCGCACCCAGTTCGAGCGCCCCTCGTGGAAGGGCGAGCTGGTGATGTTCTCGGGCGTCACCGACTGTTACCAGCCCACCGAGGCGTCCTTGCGGCTGACGCGCAGCTGCCTCGAGGTCTGCGCCGAGTTCCGCAACCCCGTGGCCATCGTCACCAAGGCGCCGCTGATCGAGCGCGATCTCGACGTGCTCTGGCGGCTGCACCGCGACGCCTCGGTGCACGTGGCGATCAGCATTCCCATCTGGGACCCCGAGCTCTCCCGCGCCATCGAGCCCGGCGTCGCCACCCCGAGGCGGCGCATTCAGGCGATCGAGCGTCTGGCGAAGGCGGGCATTCCGGTGGGCGTGATGGTGGCGCCGATCATCCCCGGCGTGTCCGACGAGGGCATGGGCAAGGTGCTGGAGGCCGCGCGCGAGGCAGGCGCCACCTCAGCGGGCTACGTGCTCCTGCGCCTGCCGGGCAGCGTGAAGGAGGTGTTCGAGACGCGCATCAGGGCCGCCCTGCCCCTGCGCGCCGAGAAGATCCTCCACCGGGTGCGCGAGACGCGCGGGGGCAAGCTCTACGATCCCCGCTTCGGCGTGCGCGGCCGCGGCGAAGGCCAGTACGCCGAGGCCATCGAGCAGGTGTTCGATTCCTGCGTGAAGCGACTGGGCTTCAACCAGCGCGAACAGTGGGAACGGCCCTCGACCTTCCGGCGCCCGCCCCGGGTGGAACCGCAGCTCGCGCTCTTCTGAAATCACCCTGCCCCTCAGGCGTATGGTGCAGCACGGAGGACGTGCACCATGGGCATCTGCGGCTGGATCATCCTGGGAGGCCTCGCCGGCTGGGTGGCGAGCATGATCGCGGGGAAC
This sequence comes from Myxococcales bacterium, assembly GCA_009885595.1. Taxonomy (GTDB): domain Bacteria; phylum Myxococcota; class Myxococcia; order Myxococcales; family Myxococcaceae; genus Archangium_A. The sequence continues at coordinate 1,324 of VFKJ01000529.1, forward strand.
AACTCGCGGCAGGGCCTCATCGGCAACATCATCGTGGGCATCGTCGGCTCGTTCATCGGCGGCGCCGTCTTCAATCACTTCGGCGGCGTGGGCGTCACCGGCCTCAACCTCTACAGCTTCGGGGTGGCCACGGTCGGTGCGGTTATCCTGCTGTTCATCAAGAAGCTGCTCTTCGGCAAGGCTTAGGCATGCCCTCACCCCGACCCTCTCCCCCGCGGGGAGAGGGAGGCAGGCGCCCGCGTGCTAGCCCCGCAGTGACTTGAGGGACTCGCGGAACAGCGCCTCGAAGGGCGCGTCTTCGCCCGCACGCTCGGCCGCCAGCTGCGCCGCCTGCTCGGCCTGCGCTTCCTTGTAGCCGAGGTTCACCAGGGCGCTGATGAGGTCGCTGGTGGCAGACGCGGGCTTCACCGGCTTCCCCTTCGTCGCCGGCACCCCGTCGAGCACCAGCAGCTTCACCTTCTCCTTGAGCTCCAGCACCAGGCGCTCGGCGGTCTTCTTCCCCACGCCGTGGATCTTGGTGAGCCGCGCCACGTCGCCCCTGGCGATCGACGCCGTCAGCTCCTCCACCTCGAGCCCGGACAGCACGTTCAAGGCCAGCTTCGGCCCCACGTGGCTGACCGAGGTGAGCAGCAGGAACAGCTCTTCCTCGGCGCGGCTGAGGAAGCCGTAGAGATCGAGCGCGTCTTCACGCACCACCGTCCGCACCCGCAGCGTCATCGGCTGGCCGACCTCGGGCAGGCGCGCGAGCGAGAGCAGCGAGAGGGCCACCCGGTAGCCGACCCCGTTCACGTCGAGGATCACCTCGGTGAGGTTCTTCTCCAGCACCAGGCCCTTGAGCGCGCCGATCACGTTCCAGCCCTCACCATCGCGGGCTTGAGCCGCGAGAGGAAATCATCACCGACGGCCGGGCCGACCCGGGGCACCCGGAGCTGGTGCACGTGACACAGCGCCACCGCCAGCGCGTCGTAGGCGTCTTCGCGCTCGAGCGGCGCGTCGAGTTGCAGCAGGCGCTCCACCATGCGCGCCACCGCACCCTTCGAGTCGTTGCCGCCCGCCCCCACCGACTTCTTCACCCGCGCAGGCGCGTACTCGTGCACCGCGAGCCCGGCCTGGTCAGCCAACAGCAGCGCCACCCCGCGCGCGTGCCCCAGGATCAGCGCGCTGCGGGCGTTCTTGTGGGTGAACACGCCTTCCACCGCGATCGCCTCGGGCTTGAAGACGTTCACCACCCGCTGCAGCTCGGCGAAGATCGTGCCCAGGCGCTGCGGGAGCGGCGCCTTGCCGTCGGCCCTCACCACCCCGCTGGTCACGTAGGTGGCGCGGTTGCCGCGCCAGGCGACGAGCCCGTAACCCAGGAAACGACTGCCGGGATCGATGCCGAGAACGAGCATGAGGTGAACAGATGTTTACCCCAGGTCAGTCGAGAATCCAGAACTGCCCCTGAGGGTGGTGGGCGGTCGGTGGGCCAGCGCCTCGCTCGTCGCCGGTTGGCCTCTCTGCTTCGGGCTTTTCTTCACGAGGTGAGCGGAGCTTCGAGCGGGTTTCTCTCCAAACCGGAGCCGGTTCCGGTTTCGGGAGAAAAGACGTCC
>VFKJ01000685.1 GCA_009885595.1 Myxococcales bacterium
CTGCGTCAACTCGAAGCGGGCCTCGCCTTCGAGCCCCACCGCCTGCACGCCCGCCACCCGGTTCTTGTACGGCACCAGGTTTCCCGAGGTGTCGACCTGCACGATCGCGTTGGTGATGCGCTCGAAGAAAGCGTTGAACTTGAGCCGCAGCTTGCCTTCGCCCACGCCCTGCAGGTACTCGGCGCCCGCCTCTACCGAGTCGAGGTACGCCCCCTCGAGCTGCGGGTTGCCGATGAAGCGGCCCTGGTTGAAGTCGTTGTTCGGCACCGTCTCCGCGTATTCCTGCACCGTGGGCGCGCGAAACGATCGGCCGTAGTGGCCGCGCAGCACCAGCGAGCGCACCGGGGTCACCGTCAGCCCCAGCCGCGGCCCGAACGAGGGCACCAGGGTCGACCCCAGCCACTGGCCGAACGAATCGGCGCGCGGCAACTGGGTGAGATCGAAGCGCAGCCCCGCCTGCACGCTGACCACCTCGGCCGGCGTCCAGGTGTCGTAGAGGAACACGCCCAGGCTGAAGCGATCGGCGGCCGGCCCGCGGCCACCCTTCCCGTCCTCGGTGGGCAGGCGCAGGCCCTCGGGGCGCACCAGTTGGCCCGCGTTGACGTTGGTGATGGGCACCGAGTTCGAGAGCACCTCGGCGCTGGTGAGCGCCTGTTGCTCGACGGAGATCCCCGCCACCAGCCGGTTCTTCAGCGGCAACACGAACTCGCCCTTCGCGGTGAGGCCGAAGCCGCGCACGCCGTACGAGGCCTGTTCCTGCACCCCGTCGGGGAAGGCGGTCGAGGCGTCGCTGGCGCGCACCTGCCAACCGTCGGGCGCGAGCTGCCACAGCCGCTTCGTCGCCTGCTGATCGAACCAGGCGCGCACCGAGAGGGAGCCGCCGTCGGCGAGCGTCTTCTTCCACCCGAGCTGGGCCTGGATCGTCGTCCAGTCGAGGCGGGAATCGGGCCCCACCACGTCGAACAGCCCGATCAGCGCCGCCCGGTTCTCGTACATGAAGCGCCCGGAGGCCTCGAAGGTGCCCAGCGACTCGGTGGCGATCGCCAGGCCCGCACCGGCGTTGACCAGCAGCCGCTTGTCGTTGGTGACCTTGGGCCGCTGGACGGTGGCGCTGTCGAGGCCGTCGCGGGGCACGGGGCGGCGCACGCCGTATTGGCTGGCCACGTCGACGTCTCCGAAGAGGGTGACGGCGCCGAAGGTGCCGGCGGCGTTGAGGTGCCCGTCGAACATCTCCCAGGTGCCGGCGGTCGCAGAGGCGCGGAAGCCGGGATCGCGGCGGGTGACCAGGTTGATGACGCCGGTGACGTTGCCCAGGCCCACGTCGGCGGTGGCGGGCCCGCGGTAGATCTCGATGCGATCGAGGTTCTCGATGGGCAGCAGCGCCAGGGCCTTGCCGTCGTAGAAGTTGTTGAGGCGCTGGCCATTGAGCGTGAAGAGCAGCTCGGCGTCGCTGCGCAGGCCCCGCACCGCGACCCGGTAGAAGCCCTGGACGTCGCGGCTGATCGTCAGCCCGGGCACCAGGTCGAGCGCCTCGTGCACGTAGCGCACGCCCAGCTGCTTGAGCTGCAGCGCGGTGAGCACGGTGGGCATCTGCGGCACCACCCGCGCGCTCTCGTCGATGCGCTGGGCGACCCCGGCGGTCGCTTCGGCGCCGTAGAGGGCGAGCTCTTCTTCCAGCTCGCTCTGGCGGCGGGTGAGCGGCGGCGCGTCACCCCTCGGAGGCTCGGAGGGCTCGGTCTTCTTCGGCGGCTTTTCGACGCGCTCGGCAGGGGGCTCCGCGGGCTCGAGCTTCTTCGGCGGCTTCTCGGTCTTCGCCACCACCGCGGGCTCTTTCTTCTCGGGCTTGTCGGTGGTGTCGACCCACTCCTTCTTCGCGGGGGGCTGCTTCGGCTCCGGGGGCGGCTCTTCCTTGCACTTCTTGCCCTTCTTGCACTTCGGCTTGACCGGCGGCGCGACCAGCACGGGCTCGGGCGTGCTGTCGCCGATCACGATCACCCGCACCGGCTGGTTCGCGGTGGCGAAGATCGCGGTGCGGTCGCCCTCGGCGTTGACGCCTTCGAAGTAATACTCGACGCCCGGCGGCACCATGCGCGAGGCGGGCAGCGTGCCGCGGTAGAGATCGCCGTATTGAAGCTCGAGCGGGTAGTCCTCGTAGGACTCGCCCGGGCCACGCACGCGCGCGATCACCCGGGAGTAGGACGCACCCGCGAGCGTGCCCTCGAGCACGAAGGCCTTGCTCAGCGGCGCTTCGCTGGGCGGCTCGTGCAGGAAGGTGGCGCGCGGCTCGGCGGCGGCGGGCGCTGACAGCACCGCGAGACTGAGGCCGAGACAGAGGGCGCGCACGGAGGCACGAATGCTCGACGGTGCCCCCCTGCAACGCAAGGGTGGAATGGGAGAACCGGGCCCCTCTCCCCGGGCGCCCAGAAAGTTGCCCGCGCGGACCCCTCGTGGGACCGTCAGTTCGTCCATGCGCTCGTCGTTGTCGCTGCAGCGTTCGCTCTTCCAGCATCAAGCACGGCAGATCGCGCAGCAGGTCGAGGGCGCCTCCCCCCAGTTCCGCGCCTACCAGCGCCGGTACGAGGCGGCGACGCGAAGGTTTCGGCGGCCCATCGAGCTCGCCGAGGTCGACCGGCGCATCGCCGCGGCCGATCTCGTCTACGTGGGCGACTACCACACGCTGCGCATGGCCCAGCAGGCGTACCTGGCGCTGCTCAAGAGCGCGCTGAAGAGCGGGCGGCGGGTGGTGGTGGCGCTGGAGTTCGTGGAGACCCGGCACCAGGCGACGCTCGACGCGTTCGTCGCGGGCAAGCTCACCGAGAAGACGTTCCTGGCGCGCATCGGTCACCCGTATCGCGGGCCCTTCGACATCTGGCCGGGGTTCGCGCCGATCCTCGAGCTGGCGCGGCGTCGCAAGCTCGAGGTGGTGGCGATCGATCGCCGCGCGTCGGGGCCCCGCTCGCTCGAGCAGCGCGACGTGGCGGCGGCCCGGGTGCTCGCGCGCGCCGCCAGGGCCGCTGATCGGCCGCTGGTGTTGGCGCTGGTGGGGCAGTTCCACATCATGCCCCGTCACCTGCCCCGCCGCGTCGAGGCGCTGCTGGGCGCGGTCGAGCGCGAGTCGCTCGTCGTCTACCAGAACGCCGAGGGCGTCTACTGGTCGCTGGCCCGCGCCGGCCGGGTGGAGACCACGCGCGCCGTGGAGATCTCCGCGCGGGAGCTGTGCCTGGTGAACACCTCTCCTGTGGTCTGTCAGCGCAGCTTCCTCGACTACGTGGAAGCCGAGACCGGCGACGCGCCCCTGGAAGAATCGGGCATCGCGTTGACCTTCCGCCACCTCGCGAAGGACATCGGCCGCTTCACCGGACTCAAGGTCGGCTCCGCGGCCGATCAGGTGTTGGTGCTGAGCGCAGGCGACTTCGACGTGCTGGAGCGATTGCAGAAGCGCGCGCGCTTCTCCCCCGCCGAGGTACGGCACCTCGAGCAGCACGTGCTGTCGCTGGAGAGCGCGTGGATTCCCCGGGCGCGCGCGGTGTGGCTGGCGTCGTTGTCGCTCAATCACGCGGCGGAAGAAGCCGCCCACTTCGTGCGCCACCTCTGCGTGGGCGATGCGATGGAGCGGCCCCGCTCGCGCGCCGACGGCTTCTGGGCGCGGTGTCTGGAGGAGGCGCTGGGCTTCTTTGGCAGCCGCCTGGTCAACCCCAAGCGCCGCTGCACCCAGCTGGACGAGTGGACCTGGCACTTCGAGTCGGGCCGCGGAGAGACCAAGCAGATCGCCGCGTTCACCCTCGCGCTCTCCGCCGCGCTGGCCGACGATCTCGCGGCTGCTCAGAAGATGGTGCCCGTCTCGAGCCTGTCGCTGCTCAACGGCGTCAGCCACGCGTTGGGGTACCTGCTGGGCGACGCGCTCGCCCAGGCCTTCGCGCGGGGTGAGCTCTCTGCCTCCGACGTGCGCGCGCTCTTCCGTGATCCCTTCGAGGAGCCCGCGATCACCTTCACCGCCCTCTTCCGCCAGCTGACGCGCCTCGGCGGCAGCGCGCGCAAGCTCACCGCCACCGGCTGACTCAGTCGTGCCGGGACAGGCGCACCAGGTCGATGGCGCTCAGTTCCCCGAAGCGCACCTCTGACCACGCCCCTGCACGCGAGGTGAGGAAGCGGTAGCGCGGGGAGGCGAGCGGCTCGGGGAAGGTGAAGCGCGCAGCGGTCACCCGGCCATCCCCGGCCACGCGATCGATGGTCGCGGTGAAGGCCGGGAGCCGAAAGCGCTCGCCCACCGCCGGCGGCCCTTTGGTGAAGTAGAGCTGCTCGAACATCGTGGGGAAGAAGTCGCCCTCCGGCGCGGAGAGCCGCAGCGTGTGGGCGTCGATAACTTCGAGGTCCACTGCGGAGAGGAAGGACATCGGGTGGTAGCCGACCTTCATGCCCGCGAAGGCGTTGTCGACGCGCTCGGTGTAGGGAACTCCGGGCGCCCGAAACGCCCCGCTCGGCTCCGAGCCGGTCGGTAGGTGCTGGAGCAGCCAGATGGTGGCCAGCGGTGAGACCTCTCGCTGGTGCCAGTTGAGGAAGAAAATCTCGGTGCCCCCTTCCGGCAGGTGCTCGTAGTCCACCGCGGCACGGCATGCGTCCGCCAGTTGGTCGTAGCGGCCGCTCAGGGTGCCCACCACCCCGAGGGAGATCTGGGTGACGAGCGGCGCGAGCACGAGGTGGAGCGCCAGCACTCCGCGGAAGGCCCAGGTCGAGCGCGCCGCCCACAGCGCCTGCGCGAGCCGCGCGATCAGGAAGGCGAAGCCGATGGACGGCAGGAACAGCAGCCGGGGATCCGGGAAGCCCGTGGTGACGATCGCGAGGCCGCCGAGCACCCAGATCGCGAAGAAGCGCGAGGCTGGATCCCCGCGCTGGGTCCGCCAGGCCAGCGCGGCGATGGCGACGGTGATGAGGGCGCACAGCGCGGCCAGCGCGGGGATGGTGTCCCAGGGCGACGGCGCCAACGTGTTGAGAGGGACGCCCGTCGCCAGGATCGACGCGTGCGCGGCCCCGGTGCGCAGCAGGTGCGACGCCCACGACTCCGGGGAGCGGATCGGGTTGATGTAGAACAGCGTGTTCGGCCCCAGCCCGGCGCTGAAGTAGGCGAACAGGTACACGGTCACCATCGCGAACAGGCCGGCCAGCAGGCCCGCATGACGGCGCAGCCGGGCTCCCAGGCGGGCGCCATCGGACTGGGGGATGAAGACGACGTGCGCCAGCACCAGCACCGGGAACAGCACGCTCGATTCCTTCGAGAGCAGCCCCGCCGCGAAGCCGCCGAAGATGAGCGCGCAGTTCGCACGGGAGCCTCCCTCGCGCAGCCGCAGCACTCCCAACAGCGCGGCGAGCAGGGCGGACGCGGCCACCAGGTCGTTGCGGCTCGCGATCCACTGCACGTTGAGCACGTGGGCGTCGTCGAGGGCGAACACCACGACCGCGAGCAACAGCCACGGCGAACGCGCCGGGAAGAAGCGCGCGTACACCCGCCAGGCCAGAGCGATCACCAGCAGGTACCAGCCGATCGAGACGAGGTGCATCGCCACCGGGTTCTGGCCGAACACGCGCCAGTCGACCCAGTGCGTGAGCGAGGGCAACGGCCGCCAGAAGACGATGCGCATGTCGTCGCTCGCCCACCACGGGAGCACGCCACGATCGCGAAAGACGCGCACCTCTTCACCGGAGTTCACCAGGCCAAAGAGGTTGTGCAGCGGGTGCTCCGCTGGGAGCGTTCCGAGCGAAAAGACGAAGAAGTGGTCGTCGGCCATGAAGCCGGCGGTGGAACCCGGCAGCCACGCGCAAGTGGTGACCAGGGCGACCAGCAGCACGATCGGCGCGACGGAGGAGGGAGTCTTCGTGACGTCGCGGGGGAACATGAGCCCCCTGGCTGCGCACCGGCCATGCCGTGCCCTGCGCCCTGTGATTCGGGCGAGATGAGTCAGCGCCGCCGTGCAGCTTGATGCACGACTTGACCTGGGTTGAGGCCCACCCTGCGCACGCTCAGCGGCGCGCGCGGAAGTAGCGGTTCTCGAGATCCACCGAGTATCTGAGCTCCAGCGTGGGTCCGGCCGAGGCGACCAGGTGCTGGCGATAGCGCAGCGCCTTGCCGGGCATGGTGGGCGGGATCCACTCGGCC